>CAYURU010000009.1:5153-15314 GCA_964447085.1 uncultured Candidatus Peribacteria bacterium
TCTAAAAACTTGATAATATAAAAAATAATACCAGCGACAAGCCAAATCAAACACAGCGGCCAAAATCCCGGATAAAAAACACAAATTATAATTGGAGGAACTATTCCAAAAGTTGTAGGTTTCCAAATTTTCACTTTCAAAATTAACCAATGACGATGAATAATTTCGATAATTTCCTCACCTTCGTCTAAATGTTTTTTATATAACAGTTGAGCGAATTTCATATGGTATCATTATACCATTTTTCACTTTACTTTTGCAATTTTGAGAATACTATTCATAGGTCTTAAAACTCACTATGGAAAATTCAATTTGGAAAAAAATCAAACCAACAGTTATTTGGATAGCTGACCTCATAGTCAATGTAGCGATTGTATTTGGAGTAGTTCTTTTAATAGAAAAATTTTTAGTTACACCTTTTGATATATTCGGACCATCGATGTGCGATTCGATGAATAACATTAACGGCGAATGCGTGAAAGAATACGGAGAAAAAATCATATTAAACAAAGCCGGATATTACGTAGATGATCCAAAAAGAGGAGATATTATCGTTTTTGTTCCTAAATTTTCAGATGATAAATTTTTCATCAAAAGAATTATAGGCGTACCTGGAGAAACAGTAGAAATATTGAATGGCGATATATATATAACAAACGAAGAACACCCAAATGGAGCAAAATTAAATGAACCATACTTAAACGCAGAAAACGCTCACAATACTCCAACTTTTGAAACTGGATACAAAATTTTCGAAGTTCCGGAAGGAGAATATTTCGTAATGGGAGACAATAGAAACGCAAGTACAGACTCAAGAAGTTGTTTCAAAAATCCATATGCAGGTGGATGTGAAGGCGATGTAAGTAACGCATTCGTTCCACTAAAAAACATCGAAGGAAAAGCCTGGGTGACATTTTGGCCGGTAAGCGTAATGAGAGTTATTGAACAACCAGCTTATTTCCAAGATTAAATATCTTCTTTTGAAGCGAAATACAGTTCAACCAAAAGAGCTGCGAATATAATAAGACCTCCCGACCACCAAGTCAGAACTTTTAACATTAAAAGAACTAAACAACTCACAGCTATCAAAGTAAGTAAAATTCCTTGTCTAAGAGAGATATTTAGATGAACATAAAAAACCTCATTTCGATAAAGCCAAATTCGAAAAAAATAACCGATCAAAGTAAAAGTACCGGTAAGAGCAATAAATAAACTTAAATAAAAAAACGCTAAAGCTATAGATGTGTTGAAAAATGGATCAAATTTAAAAAGTACAGTTATAAAACCTATCCACGCAAAGACTGATATCCCTAAAATAATAAACAAATAATTTTTATGAGCCATTTTTTTGTTGTTGTTCCAATTTTTTTAATATCAAAGGGATTTTTTTAAAATCATCTTCAAGAACACTACGATTTTTCGGATCGTATAAAGCAAAAGCCGGATGATAGAGAGGAAGATAAACCTGTAATTTCTGCCATATACCTTTATAAACTTTTGGCTGTCCGTGGACTTGTGAAATCTTCAAGTCGGGCAAAAATCTTGCCATAGAATGACGGCCCAGAGTAACAATAAGTAAAGGTTTTATAGCTTTTAATTGACGAGACAAATAAGAATAACAAGCGTCAACTTCCTCAGGAAAAGGATCTCTATTTTCGGGCGGTCTACACTTGACCACATTTGTAATAAAAACATCATCACGACTAAGCCCGATACTTTCGAGTAATTTTGAAAGCAATTTGCCGGCCGCCCCTACAAAGGGCTTGCCCTGCAAATCCTCATCTTTGCCCGGACCCTCTCCAATAAAAAGAATTTTAGCATGCGGATGTCCACTCCCGGGCACGGTATTAGTCCTACCATTGCAAAGCTGGCACTTGGAACAATTTGAAATGTCTTTTGCGACTTCATTTAATTCATCTGACATGCTGAAAATTTATCACAACAACACCTATTTTCCAAACACATCTTTTAAACCACCTTTGATCGTAAAACCGGCGGCCTTTGAATGCCCTCCACCACCAAATTTCTTGGCAATTTCAGATAGATCCACGTCATCTCGTCTCGTACGAAGGGAGCCTTTTATATGTCCTCTATCTTGTTTTATAAGCATTGCATAATTCACATCCGGCACCATATTCATATAATCGATAGCTCCAGCCAAATGATCCATATCTTGACCAGGCTCCAAATCCCCTTCCTTGATAACAGAAAGTAAAAAATTATCATCAGTAATTTCAGTATTTGCAAAAACCTTTCCCCAGGTTTTCAATGTATCAACTGTATTAGATCGAAAAAGGGCTTTAATAATCGGTGCTATTTTAGCTCCCTTTTTTAACAACCCAGAAGCAACGCGCATTACTTCCCCTGAAGTGTTTGAATGCATAAAACTTCCGGTATCGTTATAAATGCCAGTCAATAAACAAGTCGCAATTTCAGGAGTTATCCTCCATTCCAAATAATCGAAAATTTTATAAAGAATCATAGTTGCAGAAGCAGTGTGTTCTTCGACTATATTCAAATGTCCAAAATAATCATTTGATGAATGATGATCAATATTCACTATATAAGGAGTTTTTTCTTCATCGCCAAAAGGAATAAGTTCAGGATGTTGCTCGTGGAAATTACTCATATAATGAGCACCACAATCAACCATAACTATCAGATCATAATAAGAAGGATCTATGTCGTTTTCCACATACTTCACGTTTGGAATAAAATTATACTTCTTTGAAGGAGAATCCACGCATGCCATAACCGTATCTTTCCCCATACTTTCAAAAAACAAACTAAGCGCGCACATACTTCCAAGTGCGTCCCCATCCGGTTTTCTATGACCAATTATTAACACTTTTTGTGCTTTTTGAGCGACTTCTCCAAATTGTTCGTAATCTGTATTATTAGTCATTCTCTGAAATTTTTAGAGGATATTATAATTCTTTTTCAGAATTAAGCAAGCCCTGACAGAGGAATTTCAAGAAAAAAACAGAATATAACAGAAAAAGTGTTGAATTTTTGACAAAAAAGAATTAAAATTACGCCTTATATTATCAACTAACAAGGAATAATATGCGAGTTAATACTTGTACACACCCATATGACGACCAAGGAGAAAGCGCTTGTCCAATAAAAGGATTAGTATGTGACAATATAATAGCTAAAAACGTAGATTTGGTCGGAGGAGAAGTGAATATACCAGAAGCTGTTTGTATAGAATTCGCGCTAGGAAAAACTTTTACAGATGAACAGCAACAAATAGCAACCAAAATAAGAACGTTGGTTGGCAAATTAAATCCCGTCGGAACGGAAAAAGATCCAACTTCAGAGGAAATAGATGAAGTATGCGCATGTTGCAAAAAACTCGCATCAAGTTTCGTCGGGCCGTTGGAAGAAGCCGAATACCACCACAAGAAAACGGATTAAAAAGCAATCTCATTGTCACAATAGAAAAACATAGATAAAATGCCGATATGAAAATCTATTTTTTCGGCACACCAAAATTTGCAGTCCCCTCTTTGAAAGCATTAGCTCTCGATCCGTATTTCAGCATACAAGGAGTAGTGACAATGACTAGCAAAAAAGGTAACCGAAACACACTTGCTGAACCGGCTATAAAAGAATCAGCAGATAAACTAGGGCTTCCGGTTATTCAAAAAGATAAGATAGACAAAAGCCTCATCGACGAAATCAAAAAAAATAAACCGGATTGTATAGTCGTAGTCGCATACGGAGGAATTATCCCAAAAGAACTTCTAAAAATCCCACATCTTGGATGTATAAATGTTCATCCTTCACTATTACCACGATATCGCGGGGCCTCCCCAATTCAAGAAGCTATCCTCAATGGAGATGAAGACACCGGAGTATCTATTATGAAAATTGATGAACAACTCGATCACGGAGACATCTACCTAGTTCGTCGTTACCCGATAGAAACAGACGAAAATTATGAAAAACTTTCTGACAAATTAGCAAACAAATCCGCAGAACTTTTACCGTTTGTGCTAAGAGATATTGAAGGCGGAACATTGGAACCGATCAAACAAAATGACGCAAAAGCAATTTTCTGCAGAAAGATAGAAAAAGAAGAAGGCATTTTGGATTTCAATAAAACAAGCGAAGAACTTATGAATCAAATTCGCGCACTCAACCCATGGCCATCCACCTACACGACAATATCAGGCAAAACCTTGAAGATTTTGGAAGCAAAAATTACGGAAAATAATTCAAAAGAAAAACCTGGAACTCCTATTTCAATAGATAAAAACACATTTGGATTCAAGACAAAAAACGGACTCTTGATACCATTGGTAGTTCAATTGGAAGGGAAAAAACCGACTCAAATAAAAGACTTCCTTAACGGATATAAAACTCTTCTTTTTTAAATAATTCCCAGCTTTTTCAAATAATTCCCAAAACATCTACACTCCTCCGCAAAAGCAGTTTATAATTTTTCTATTTCTCCAAATCTTTGTAATATTCCTCATTCAAAGGAACTCTATATCCCGTCCCTGGAAGAGTAGCTTGAATATTAGACTCCAAAGTTTTAATTGCTGTTATCAATGGCGATTTGTTATTCACGAGGTCGATAGCTTGAGTGAAAAACGCTCTGTAATCCAAATAATCGGTCACGGGCAAGGTATCAGCAAACCCAACTTGTCCGACAAACACTCCGAAAATCGGATCCATTTTTTCTGAAGCAATCAAATCACGACGACTGGTTGGCTTGTTAGTAGATTTGAAATACATTTGATCAAGCTCCGAAGAAATTAAAGTCGTTAACAAATCCCAAGCAACCTCCGGATTTTTACTATTTCTATTAACTCCATAAGCAAAATACGAAGCCAAAACAGATCTCTTCAAAGTTGAAGTAGCTGGATCTTCTTTCTGAGGGAAATAAGCAGATTTAATAGCATCAACATCTATAACTTGAGCTCCTTGAGATTTCAATGCGTTTCTTCTAGCCAAAATAAAGTCATAAGTAGTTGAATAACCAAAAACCATTGAGACTTTCCCCATCACAAAAGCATCAATATCAGGATAAGAAAGACCTTCTCCTACAGATGAATTATAAGAATAATGTCTTTGAATCGGATCAGTAAAACTCGTATATAATTCAAGAGCGTCGTTCGCGGCATAATTACCATTCGCATCAGGAGAAGAAAGGTTAACTTTTGACATTAAATCATCATAAAAAGTCGCACCAAATCCAAGCATCATACTTTTCAAAACATCAGCTCCATAAGTAACATTTGAAAGACCAAGTCCTATGCCCGCAACTTCAAATTTAGTTGGATCGGCCTGGTCAACTTTTGTCAAAGCAATAACATTACTTTTTATCCCGTCCCACGTAATTGCAGGTTTTCCGGAACTTGGGATTTTATCTTCAAATTGATCTTTGTTGTAATAAATACCGAGAGTATCGACATACATGGGAAGACCATAAACACGCTCAAGACCTTCATCATCAGTAATCACCAAATCTTTCGCAACAACATCGACAAATGCGCTTCGCACAGCGGCAACAGTCCCCTGGCTCGCAGGCATCGGCACAAGTTTTTTTCTATTTTTTACAAACCAACTATTTGGCATCGCAAATAAATCCGGCCCCTCCCCTTCAGCCATAGAATTCAAAATCATCTTTTCATATTCCTTGAAGTTCGAAAATCCCCTATAAGTAATTTTATAATTTGGGTGTTGTTCGGTATATTTTGCGATGATCGGATCCATCACGTCATTGGAGTCTTCCAATCCGTAAATAACTAGAGATCGTTCTGTCTTATCAACAGCAACGCCAGGTTCCTTCGTCCTACAACCAGAGAGAGAAAAAACCAAAATAGAAATCAAACAAATTGAAGAAATTTTCTGAAAAATTTTCATATAAAAAGAGGTTAAAACAGTAAGATTATAATAAGGGAAGCTATTTTAGTCTAGCTTCCCTTTTGGGCATCTGAAATTAATTTAAAATTAATCAGCCGGAAGATTTTTATAACTGGGGATAATTATTTTGAAGTTTCTTCTGTTGAATCAGTTGGAGTTGTCACATTTTGGACATTCAACTCCACACCAGTCTTACCTTTCTTGTAAACAAGAATACTTAATTGATCCAAAACAATTTCCGTAAAGAAATGTTTCTTTCCATCCGTCCCGTCAAAAGACGTATTTTGCAATCTGCCCTGAACATAAACAGGACTTCCCTTCACGAGATGCTGAGCACAAACCTCAGCTAACCTTCTGAAAGCGACCACTTTGTGATAATCGACAGCTTCTTTTTTTGTACCATCTGAAGTTGTCCAGTCACGATTCGTAGCGACAGCGAAAGAAACAACCTTCACACCGGTCGCTGAAGTGTGAATTTCGGGATTTGCGGCCAGATGACCAATCATCATAACCTGATTTAGACTTCTCATAGAAATGAGGGTTAAAAAAATATCGCTATCACGATAAACCCCACTTCTTAAATAAAACTTTCAAAACTTATAATTTTTCCTTAAAAAAATCTTAATTTTACTTTACAATACAAGCCTGTAAAGAGATCAGCCACATAAATAAAATAAAAATGTTCACAGGTATTATTAAATCAAAGGGCGAAATCACCGACATTGAGAAATTCAAAAAAGAAAATGTTTTAGAAATTACTCCTGTTGAACCAAACGAAAATATATTTGAAGATTTAAAGATTGGCGCATCGGTAAGCGTGGACGGAATTTGCCTTACAATCAGAGAAAAGGACGATAAAAAAGCGAGTTTCAATGTGATGGACGAGAATTTAAAATTTATAAGAGAAAATAAAGAATTAAATCTCGAACCCGCTATAAAAATCGGAGAGCCACTCGACGGACATATCGTACAAGGACACATCGATGCAACAGGAAAAGTCATCTCTATAAAAAAAGATGCGAACCAAACAACAATAAAATTCGAATACCCAAAAGAATTTGCCAAACATCTCGCATTAAAAGGATCAATAACAATCAATGGAGTAAGCTTGACCATTGCATATTTAGATAGAGAAACATTTGATGTTTGCATAGTTAAACATACTTTGGAAAACACAAATCTATCAAAATTAATAGAAGGTGATATAGTAAATTTGGAATTCGACGCAATCAGTAAATATCTCGAAAGATTGCTTGAAAACAAAGAAGGCGAAAGTAAATATGCGTATTTGGTAGAAAGAGGCTTTATATAAAATTTTTGAGAAAATAATAAAAAAAATAATGGAAAATAAAAATATAAAAATAGCGATCCTACTTCCCTATTTCAGCGAAGAAATCGGACTTGAATTGTACGAGAACACATTGGAAACATTGATGGATAACGGAGTGCAAACAAAAAATCTCAAACTCATTCGCGTCCCAGGAGCACTCGAACTTCCATTTGCTGCACAAAAAATAATAATGAAAAGCAAACCCCACGCAGTAATAGCGCTCGGAGTGGTTATTCGCGGAGACACAAATCACTACGACTATGTTTGCGAGGAAACATTCCGCGGTCTTATGGACGTTCAGCTCAAATTAAACACACCTATTATCTTTGGAGTACTCACTTGCGAGAAAGAGAAACAAGCGAAAATACGAGCATCTTCAAAAGGGTTAAATAAAGGTAAATCATTCGCAGAAGCTGCAATAATGCAGGCGAATATTTAATAAATAAGTCCAACAATTATTAATTTTTTCCTATGAAATTAAAAACAATTGAAGACATTCAAGATTTAAAAGGTAAAAGAGTGATTTTAAGAGTGGATTTCAATACTCCTCTCACAGATCCGGACTCAAACGGGCACAGAGAAGTGGCTGACAATACAAGAATTCGCGAAGCTCTTCCTACGATTAAATACTTATTGGGAAATAAGGCGAAATTGATAATAGTCACGCATTTAGGTCGTCCAAAAGGGAAAATTGTAGATGATTTAGTGACAGATCCTCTCGCAAGAGAACTTGAAAAACTTTTAAAGCATCCGGTAAGAAAATTGGATGCGGTAACAACAGACTCGGTTCACGAAGAAACGGATAAAATGAAAGATGGTGAAATAATAATGCTCGAAAATATAAGATTCCGAAACGAAGAAGAAGCTTGTGATGAACAATATACTCGTGAGCTCGCTTCGCTCGCCGACATATTCGTAAACGACGCTTTCGGAGCCGCACACAGACGACACTCGTCCACAGCAGGATTATCCGATCACCTCCCTTCATACGCCGGATATTTGATGCAAAAAGAAGTTGAGGCGTTATCGTCAGTGATGGATAATCCGGCTCATCCGCTTACTATGATTTTCGGCGGAGCAAAAATGGATGACAAAATCGGAGTTATTAAAAACTTCATTGGGAAAGCAGATCACATACTCGTAGGTGGAGGCATTGGGAACACCTTTCTAGCAGCAGCAGGACATTTTATGGGTGAATCTCTCGTTCAAGCGGACAAGATTGAATTAGCGCGTGAAATTATGATGGAATGCCAGGAATACAAAACAAAAATTATTCTCCCACACGACCTTTTAGTCGCATCTGAACTCACAGACACAGCAGAAACTTGCGAAGTCGGCGTAGAGGATCTCGTAAACGATATGAAATCATTCGACTTGGGCAAATGGTCAACAGAAAAATTCTGCAATATGATCGCCGACTCAAAAACAATAATTTGGAATGGCCCAGTTGGAGTGTTTGAAAAAACGCCATTTCAACACGGAACGCGTTCTATCGCAAAAACAATAGCCGAAACGGATTGTGTATCAATTCTTGGAGGCGGAGACACGATCAATGCAATCTCAAAATTCGGAATCCCAAACAATAAATTTACACACGTTTCAACAGGCGGTGGAGCCTCGCTAGAATTTTTAGAGGGCAAAGAATTACCGGGGATAAAAGCCCTGATAAAAGAATAAGCCTTTCAAATTTCTTATTTACTCTGCGATAAATTCGCAAGACAACTTTGTATGTGCCGTAAGTAATAAAAAACGCCGCAAATACATCTATCGAATAATGGACGTGCATCACAAGAACAGTGACTCCCATCACAAACGACCAAAACAGCATAAACCATCTGATTTTGTATTCTTTTAAAATAAAAAACGGAAGTAATACATGAGAAACGTGCCCTGAGAAAAACAGGTCCGATTTCATAAATAAATATTTCAAAGATGCGTCTATCAACTCAGGTTTTTGCAAATAAATAATATCCGCAGGCGGAGCAATATTTGTCAGTGAAATTGAAAAAGCTCTCAATAAATCAATCGCTCCAAAAGCAAATAAAGCGAAAGGAAACAAGTCAGGCCTTAAAAATATCAAATAAAAAAGTGTAATTACTAAAGCAACAAAAGGTCCGTAAAGATACAAAGAAGTCCAATCTCTCACCGCAATATTATCCAAAATCAAATCCCCTACGGAAGGAAAATTGGAAAACCCGTCTTTGTAAGTAGCAATTATAACAAGCAAATATTCCGCAAGAACAACCAATAAAAGACCTAAGATAAAAAGGATAACGAATTCCTTGCTACGAAGAAGAACATTCCATTTTCGAACAACTCTTCGAATATTTCGCATATCTTTATTTTTTAATTTTCTTCACGGTCGAACTTGCAACGACGTTCTTTGCAGCAGTGTTTTTTGCAACAGTATTTTTCGCACCCAACCTTTCTTCCCCAACCCCACTCCATCTCATTATTTTTTCTTCAACAACAGATCTTTTTTGAGAATATCTTTCACGAGCAACCTTGCGAACAGTATCAGATCTTTCTTCATTTGCAACGCGTCCAAGAGGCGGAGGCAAAGTATCCATAGAAAATGTCTTTGACGGCATATTGTCGATAAGAAGCCTCATATAAGCTGTATATTTACTCATTCCGACTAGATCCGGAGGCAACACCTCTTCTCCAAACTGCTGAGAAATATATTCAGCATCATCAAAACCGACCTGCATAGAAATAAGCGTTCCAACGTTTCCAAACACAGCATCTCGAACTTCTTCGGGCATTTGAGCGATATATTGATTAGCCATCGTAAGATTTAATTTATACTTACGAGCTTCGGAAAGAATCGTAGAAAAAGAATCAGTCGCAAAATTCTGGAATTCATCAACATACAAATAGAAATCTTTACGATCTTTTTCCTTTTGATTTGCACGACTCATAGCATCCAATTGAAACTTCGTGATAATCATCGC
>CAYURU010000010.1:0-13634 GCA_964447085.1 uncultured Candidatus Peribacteria bacterium
AGTTTGAAACGACGTGTTTCACAACTTTTGTTGCGAACAACATATCGCGAATTTGCTCTTCCGTAGGCGCGATTTTGGTCACGACTTTCAAGTCGGCAGGCGTCAATTCATAAGTATCAACAGTCTGAATCAAAATTCCACCTGCAACTTTTTTGATATCGGTTCGTTTCATATCTTTTTTTAACTCACCGGTCCTCAAAATTCTCAAATTTTCACGAGTCATAAGTCTCTTCAAAGCCTTTTCTGTGAATGAAGGCGCGATAATCATTTCCACAAACATCTTAGCCTCTTTCATATAGTCGATAATATCTTCGGTGAATTCGCGGTTTACCGCTATCACACAACCAAAAGCCGACATTTCGTCCGCTTTGTGCGCAGCTACAAAAGCATCGTATAAATTCTCGCGGACAGCAGTCCCACAAGGATTATTATGTTTGATAATTGTTACAGCAGGTCGATCAAATTCTTTTACGATTTCCAGAGCCGAATTCCCATCGACGATATTGTTGAAAGAAAGTTCTTTGCCATGCAAAACCTCAGCGTTTGTTATGTTAGCATCATGATTTTCAGGGTTGCGGAAGAACGCAGCTTTTTGCGTAGGATTTTCTCCGTAGCGGAGACTTCGGACTTTTTCATAATGTAAATTTAAAAGCTCAGGTTCTCCCAAAATTTGTCTGAAATATCCATTGATTGCCTCATCGTATTGAGATGTAAGAGTAAATGCTTTTCTAGCCAATTTCTTACGAGTTTCAAGTGTTGTTTTGCCACTAGCTTCAATTTCGGACAGAACCAATTCATAGTCAGAAGGATCCGTGACAACAGTCACATATTTGAAGTTTTTAGCAGAACTTCGGACCATTGAAGGGCCACCAATATCTATATTTTCAATTGCCTCTTCTTCAGTCACTCCTTCCTTCGTAATAGTCTTCACAAAAGGGTATAAATTCACGATCACCAAATCGATCATTTCAATTCCATTATCGCTAGCTTCCTTTATATGTCCGGCATCCTCGCGCACCGCCAATAAACCTCCATGTACCTTCGGATGTAATGTCTTCACTCGACCACCCATTATCTCAGGGAATCCGGTCACTTCACTCACATCTTTTACTGGGACCCCAGCTTCTTTTAATGCTTTTGAAGTACCTCCGGTAGAGATGATCTCAATGCCTTTTTTGGCTAATCTTTGAGCAATTTCAACTATACCTGTCTTGTCTGAGACTGATACTAATGCGCGTTTTATCTGCATAATTTTTCGATGTTAAAAATCCATAAGCCCAAGCAATTCTAGAGTTTAAAATTCAAAAGTCAACGGGCGAGTTGGAGTGACACATTTTAAGGCGGGTCCCAACCGCCTTTACTCCACGGATTACATCTTATTACTCGCCAAAGAGCTCGAATTCCGCCAAAAACGATGCCATATTTTTTAATAGAACCTTGTGCGTATTCACTGCAAGTAGGCGTGTATCTGCAATACCCAAGCGGATATTTAGCACGACCACGCGCACTGTGGTCCGGCGAGAAATTAACTTGATAAAATTTGATTAAAAAGATGACCACTCTTCTCGGCAGCCAAATTAAAAATTTTAAAAACCCCATCAACAAAGTAATTAATAATAGTTACCCGGATATTGTTTTACACCATTCTTGATAACCTCCCAGTGTAAATGAATACCTGTTGCACCATAAACACGTCCGGTATTACCCATTTGCCCGATAGTCTGTCCTTGTTCAACATAATCGCCAACTGACACATTCAAATGATCCAAGTGAGCATACAAAGACTGCAAACCGTCACCATGATCGATAATCACATGATTACCGTAACCTCCGCCCCACGTTCCTGAAGAAGCCTTGATGATCGTACCGGCTCCGGCAGCCCAAACTGCAGGTTTGCTTCTATCCGCTATATCGATCGCATAATGTCCACGTTTGAATCCGTTTGTAATAGTTCCCATTGTAGGATAAATAAACGGTTTTCCACCAGCTGGAACCGAACTGGAATCAGCAAGTTTAACGCCACTTGCTCCTTTGGTTCCGGTATTTTTTGCGATAGTTGTAGTTTTTGCTGTCGCTATAGGTCTTGCTCCAGGCAAAAACAAACTCTGTCCACTAACTACAGAGGTAGAAATTAAACTATTTTGAGCCACGATTGTATCTGCTGATATGTTGTACTTTTTCGCAATTTTCTCGAGAGTATCTCCTTTTCCAACTGTGTAACTCACTCCATCCACAGGCGGAATTAATAATTTTTGTCCGATAGCAATCGAATTCGCATTTCCAATATTATTTTCCCACATAATAGTCTCAGTCTTTAGTCCATATCTAGATGCAATAGTGGATAATGTGTCTCCTTTCTCTACAGTATGAACAGCGTAATCAGTAAGACCGATTCTACTTGAGCTACCTGTTTGAGGATTAATTTTTATTAAGTACCCATCATTGTCAGCAATCAATACATCACCAGGGAGAGAGTACGTTTCCATATATGAGGAAGCAAAGTCTTTAGCAATATTAGAAAAACCGCTGACAGGGGAAATGACTGAAATCCCAAACATCAGTGTAGCGAAAATAATAGACTGCCAAAGTAGTTTTTTGTGAGGAGCAATAGGTAGTACATTGAAGCCAACGGTCATTCTGGCAATCGCTTCAAAAGGAGCCGTAATAGTTTTCCAAATCCCATTAAAAAACCTCTTAACAATTAAGCCCTTAGTGAAGACCTTCAAATGTCTTTCTTTTTGCGCAATACGATTAACCTGTTCTAATTGATATACTGTTGTTTCTGGTGTCATATTTAGTGCGAGCTCACTTTTAAATTATGCCTACTATTTGGAGCGATGTTCAATGCTGGGCTATTGACTTTTAAGGTGATATATTACCAAATAACATTTAAAAGTCAAGATAAAACAGTTCATTTCGCAGTATTTCCAAAAACCCCTTAAAACCCAAAAATCCTTGACTTTTTGCAGTGATTGTTGTGATTATCTATTGCCAAAGGGTCGGTCTTTTGATAACTTCCATCTGCTTTAAATTTCTGCTCTATATAACTTTACGTAGAGCTTAGGAATATTTACATCCTAATCCATAGAACATGACAGATGAAAATTTCACATCTTATGAGATGATGTTGATCATTGATCCGACACTGGGAGATGATCGTACTCGCCAAGTGATTGAAGAATTAAAATCTCAGATCAAAGATCTAGAAGGAACTATCACCTTTGAAGATTTCTGGGGAACTCGATATCTTGCATACAAGATGAATAGACAAGATAAAGGGTTTTATGTAGTTCTAAATTTTAATTTGCTTCCAGCTAAATTGTTGGGGCTTACAAATGATCTTAGACTAAATCAAAACATTATTAGATTTATCACTCTCAAAACTCCAAAGAATTATGAAGTTTTGACTTTGGAAGCACTCGAAAAAGAAGCTGAGAAATACAAGAGAGTTCGAAAAGAAGATGCCAAAGAAGAGAAAGAAGAAAGAGTTGAAAGAGCGCCAAGAACTTCTAGACCAAAACCTGTTGAAGTAGAGAAAAAAGAAGAAGTTAAAGAAGAAAAACCTGTCAAAGAGGTAAAAGAAGAAAAGAAAGAAGAACCAAAAGTTGAAGTAAAAGAAGAAAAAGTGGAAGAAGTAAAAGAAGAGGTGAAAGAAGAAATTAAGGAAGAACCAAAGAAAAAAGAATCCAAAATTACCGATCTAGATGATGTCGACGCGAAGTTGAAAAGCATCATTGACGATCCAGATATATCATTATAACCCAAACAAAGATGAGATCAGTAAACAAGGTAATTCTGATTGGTAATCTCACAAGAGATCCAGAGATGAGAGAGACTCCAAACGGACAAAAAGTCACAACTTTCGGATTGGCAACAAACCGTGAATGGGTGACATCAGGCAGTGAAAAGAAATCTTCAGCTGAATTCCACGAATGTGTAGCTTGGGCTAGACTTGCTGAGGTTTGCGCTAAATATTTGAAGAAAAGCAAATTGGTATATGTAGAAGGATACCTAAAAACTCGCAACTGGGAGACAGAAGAAGGTGTGAAAAAATTCAAAACAGAAATCGTCGTTCAAGATATGATCATGCTCGACAAGAGAGCTGCTGGTTCTGAAGAAGAGGAGAAAGAGCTTTTAGAAGCTCAGGCTCCAACAGAAACTTCTAGCAGTGATATGGATATAGAGATCGACGGTAATGTGTTTTAATAGGCAAAATTATAATTTTGCCCTTGTATATAAAAAATAATTTTCAATTACCATGCCAACATACAAAGGAAGACGATGCAAACTTTGCACAGAAAAAGCTCAATATGTAGATTACAAAAATGTACCTGCTATCAGCAGATTTCTTACAAGGTTTGGTAAAATTGTTCCAAGATACTACAGCGGAAACTGTATCCAACACCAAAAAATGATTGCAACTGCAGTCAAAAATGCAAGAGTTATCGGTCTTATTCCGTTCGTGAAATAATAGGTAGGACAGACAGCAGGGAAAACAGAAAGTAATTCTGTTTTACCCATCTCGCGTGTTTTTAAAATTTTCATTTCAAGAGCCCTGATTCATTTCAGGGCTTTTTGGTTTGAACAAAAGGCCAAAATATGCTAGAATAATTAGATTTAATTCAATACAAAAACAAATGATTAAGAAAATAAAAAGAAAATTATTAGTTAAGAAAGCATTGAAAGCAGAGAAAAAACTTCAAAAGGCATTAAAAACAGAAGCAAAAGTTTTGTCTAAGCAAACAGATACAGCTTACGACAAATCTGTTCTTTCATGGAAAGCTCCAGAATACATCAAGTACAAAAAAGGAAAGATTTGGTATGCGATATTTGCAATTGTTATGACGGTTTCGATATTTAGCGCATATATGTACGGGTCACTAACTTTTGCGATAGCGTTAGCCGGATTTACGATTGCATATCTGTTATTCGATTTAAGACGTCCGAAAACGGTGAAGGTATCAATATCAGAACTCGGGATAAAAGTTGGCAAGAATATATATCAGTTTAACAGAATTAGAGCATTTTGGATTTTGTATAATCCACCTCTTGTAAGTGTTTTATATATTCGTGTTCACAATGAATTTATGGTGGATATAGAGATTCAATTGAACGGAATGGATCCGGTAGATGTTTATAAATTTCTTTCAACAAGACTTCCGGAATTGGAAGGAAAAGGTGAAGGATTTTTGAAAGGTATAACAAGATTACTTAAATTATAAAATGGCGGACTCAAAACAAAATAAAGACCAAACAAAAGAAGATGTTTCGCAAAAACCTCAATCTTTGGAGGAGCAAAAGCAAAAAGCATTAGAGCAGTTTGATGAAATTAAAGAAAAAGAAAAATTGAAAGTTATAAGAGCAATGAAAAAATTAAAAGCGCAATCATACAGAGAAAAAATGTTTGAATGGAGTTATGATAATGCGACAACAGCTCTTGCACGATCGATAGAAAAAAAAGCCACAGGCTTTAAAAACAAAGCAAATGTGATGTTGAGTGAACAAGAGCTTTCGGATGAAATAATTTCGCAAGTGATAAATTTAACAAATGAAATGGCTTTGGGACTAAAACTGGATACTGACAACATCATTGCGCTATTGAACGTAATGAGTGGTCCTCAACATAAAATCACAAAAGAAGGCTTGGCAAACCTGGAATTATATATGTCAACAGTTGATTTTATGATGGAAACTCCATCTATGAAGCCATTGGTTGATATTTTTGCAGGGCTTACAGTAATGCAAGATTTAAACGAAGAAACATACAAAGTTTTAGAGAAAAGCATGATGAGTTTAAACAGAGAAGAAGTCGTTTTAGTTTCAACAATATTGAGACTTTGTAAGCTTTCAGTAAAAGAAGAATTTACGAAAACATTCATTGATAGAAATCCACAAAACGCATTACAAGCGTTGTTGTTTGCAAATCATTATGGAACATATTCAGCCTTTGAAATGAAGGAATATTTCGCATATGCGGAAACTACATACGAGACAAGGCCTGAAGAAGAATATCAAGAAGCAAAAAAAAGATTTTCACAAAAGATTGAGAGTTTCGATACAGATTCAAAAGAATATCAAACATCTCTCATGGTTCAACAGAAGATACAGGAACGAGTCGGAGGGCTGAACCGAAGTGTTTATGGAGAAGATGCTTCAAGCAGACTAAGACCAGGGGCGATATTGAGACTTATAGGAAAAACAGTAGCATGGACATCATTGGGAGGAAATTTATTAGCGAACAGACCAAAATTTGCCGAAACATTTAAAGAAAAAGGACTAGGAGCCACATTTTTGGAATATGAAAAGATGCCATATGTGCTTGGAGCTGAAGCAATATTGATCGGATTAAATGCGGAAGAATCAAAGGACCCGTTGGGAAGTGGAAGAAGTAAAGCCGAGAGAAAAAATCTGGAAACAATGTTGGGACTTAAAAGATTCAATGACTTGGTCGAAATGGATTCAAGATGGGGAGTATTTGTGAAAAACAAAGGAGTGGATGCTCTTGTGGCATATTCGAAACAATTGAAAACAGCGGATGGTATTCAAAAAGAGCCAACGATCAGAGGATTTGAGGCTTTTCTTGCAGAAAGAGAGAAAAATATGGCTCCAAACACAAAACCATCCAGATATCTCAGAAACGTTTTTACTTGGAGATTTGAAAACGAAGAAACAGAAAATTTAAAGATGTATTTAGCGCTTTTGGAACAAAATAATTTGCAATCTCAATTAGAATTTAATGAAAAATTACATGAGGCAAGACAGAATATTTAAAATCAGAGTAAGGAAATTGATATCTGAAATTTTGAAGGATGTAAGAGCATCCGAAAAAGGTGTGTTTAGATATTTCAATCCATCATTCAAAAACAAAAGATTATTTGAATATAATTCAACTTGGGCAGATTCACGCCCGGGACACGCTAATTCATTATTTGGAAGAGACCAAAAAGCTTCTATGAGATGGGATAATTTCACAGAAGTTATGTTTTCACAAATGATGAGAGAGGCAAAATTGAGACGCGCATACTTATTATTGCCAAACAAAGAAGGAGAATTTAGATCATCTCAGAAAAAAATTCTTGCTCGTTTTACAGATTTAATTTTGAGAAGAATGAGTGAAAGAGAAAACGAATTAAATAGAGATGAGGTGACTCACGCAAAAAATGAAACAGGAAAAAGTAAGACTCGCGCGGAAATAGAAGAAATAATTGCAAAAAGCCAAGAAAATCTAGGAAAACACAACGGATTAAATACTATTTCTGCACTCAAATACAACGAGGAAACAGGACTGATAGAAGGTTCTGTTCTCAATACAAAAGATGTCAATAAAGAAGCTCTAAAGGTGGAAATAGATCCGGAAAACGAGAATTTAATTTTGTTTTCAAGTACAACTCTTGGCATATATTTTGTAATGGAGAATAACGACAAGGATTTAAGTTTATTCGACAATAAAGGAACTCAAGAAATGTTAGATGCTGGCGAAGTTGCGACAGAAAAATTTGATAATACAAAACAGCCTTTATCATATCAGGAAGAAGGTTTTACATTGAAAAATTTAAGAGAAGAATCTGGTATTAATGAAATACCTGTTGAAGAAATAGAGGTTGAAAAAAATGGAAATATAGAAGGCGAAATTGATGCAAATTCTTTCAATAAAAATCCTTCATTTGAGGCAATGCTGAAAGGGCAAATTTCTATTCCCCATTCGATCAAAAGAATAGGTAATGAAGAATCAAATAAACAAAGAGGAGAAATCTCGAGTTCTCCAACGAATCGTGTGGAAAGTGAAAAAGCTTTGCAAAAACAAGAAGAAGAAAAAGCGATTGCAAATCATTTACCGCAAAAACAACAGGATCAATTAAAACAAGAAGACCAAGAACAACAAGATAAGGAACAAAGAAAAAAACGAATGGGAGGTCAGATATTAGGAGCATCCAAGTGGATAAAATGGGTGTTAGCAAGCGCAGTAGGATTTAACTTTTTTACATAAATCAGGCAAATAATGAAAAAACAAAAAACAAAAATTTGGAAGAAAATATTACTATCGCTTGTCGGAGTAGTGACAATGTTCACTATGACATTCGCAAGTAACTTTGTGAGCAGTGGGGAGAATGTGGCGTATGCAATCACATGCTATGACTCTCAGGGTAAGGCAACGGAAATCAGTGAGACAACATGTCCAACCGGGACGACACTAGAAAAACCTCAAGAAGCCACATCAGCATCAAAGAATGAGGCAATAAAAGAGATTGTAGATAAATTGAATATTCTTCAATTATGGTTGGATAAGGCTATATGGCCAGTCTTGATGATGATCGGAGGTCTTTTGAATAATGAACTTATTTTCAGTAATGGAATGGATCAAAAGTTATACGATATCTGGGTACAGATAAGGAATTTAGTAAACATAGTGTTTGTCATAGTTCTTGTTGGAATAGCTTTATATAGCGTGCTTGGGATAAGTAGCGAAGGTAGTCAATATTCAATAAAAACGATGCTACCAAAATTGATAATAGCTATCATTGCAGTGAATTTCTCATTTTTGGGAGTAAAAGTAATACTGGACGCAACGACTGTTGTGACTACGGCAATATTTGCGATACCGAATACTGAATCTGTATTAGACACAGGAGATAATAAAATGGTCAATAAGGTCTGTGAAAAAATGTATGGACTTGAAAATGGTAGTGATGGGGATAAATTGAAAGCAAAAGTCGATGATTTGGTGTATAAGAGTTTTGCAACAAAAGGGATAAGTCCTGATGTAATAAATAAGGAAATGGATGCGTCTCAGATAAAAGCTGCGATAGAAGCCGGGGATGAAAATTTAAAAAAAGCATTCAGTGACTACAAACAAACCGGTACAACTCAAGTATACTGTGAAGGCTTGAAGGATGGTACTTTGGGACTAACATCTACCGGAAAAGCGTTTTTCAATCAATTCAAAAGCAACAATGCCGCAATGGCAATGGCTATCAATATGGGAGGTCTTCTTTATCTCGACCTTTCATCAGGAGTTAGTATTGGATCGAGTGTGATGGAACTCGCTATATCTATTATATTTTCAACAGTCTTTTATGTCATATATATGTTCGCATTTTTGACATTATTCTTGGTACTAATAGCAAGACTTGCGGTGGTGTGGATTAGTTTGGCATTTTCACCGGTTTTGGTGCTAGGACTAGCGATCCCAGGGGTCGCACAAAAAGTTGAAATGTTCAAAACGATACAAGATTCATTTGTTAAACATGTGACAGCTCCAATAGTAATAGCTATAGCAATGTCAGTTGGCTGGGTAATGTTAAACACATTAAGTGGAACCGGCTTCACAACCAATTCACAGCCAAATGCAGTTTTATCAGGAGCAATCCCAGGTCTTCCGGTCCCAGGATTAGAAACGATACAGTCATTGATAGCGGCGGCATGTACAGCGGCAGTTGTTTGGCTGGGTGCTACAAGCGCGGCAAAAGGAACTCTTGCCGGAGGTGCAGTTGAAGCGGTCGGAGGTTTGATTAAGAAAGCTGGAACATTCGTAGCAAAAGCACCTTTCTTATATACTCCTCTGCTTCCAATCCAAATCCAGGATAAAGATGGAACTTATAGAAACGCTACTTTGGCTGAAGCGGGCTTAGGAATACAAACAAAAATTAACAGGATGGAAGATGATATACGAAAGGGCGGAGCAACATTTGCAAGAGATGTTCTTGGAGTTGAAGAAGATGGTTACAGTCTAGACAATTTAACATCATCAACCAGTAAAGACGATG
Source organism: uncultured Candidatus Peribacteria bacterium (assembly GCA_964447085.1). Taxonomy (GTDB): domain Bacteria; phylum Patescibacteriota; class Gracilibacteria; order UBA1369; family LOWO2-01-FULL-3; genus DAONBD01. The sequence goes on from CAYURU010000010.1 coordinate 9,765, forward strand.
CGTTGAGAATTTTAGCCAATATAGATCCAAATAACAAAGGGTCTCGTACAAAATTACAAACTATAGTTGAAAAAAAACCTGGATGGTTGAGTGAAATTAAAGTGGGTACCCCTGCAGAGCAAAGGATTTATAATGAACTTACAAAAGATAAGGATATAAGTGAAGCAGACGCAAGGATTATACGTGATAATGCAAAAGCCGCAGCTCCACAAGCAACCGAATCTGAGAAACCTGAGCCAGCAGAAAAACCTAAATCACCTGCTAAAACAGGAGATGGTAAAAAACCAACGACCGCGAACGATCCAGTTAAGGGAGCACTAAATATTCTCGTCGAAGTAAGTACAAGTGACACAGAGAAGAATAATATAGAGGCAGGGTTAAAAGAAGCTAAGGTTATACTTGACACATTCGGCGGAGACTCAAGCGTCACAAAACTAGATCCAGTAAAAGCAACCAAAATAGCCGCTACGTTAAAAAGTAGTGGTAAAGACCAAACCGCACAAATAGCAGCCGCTGAAGAACTCGTTTCAGGGCTTGAAGGAGAGAAAAAAACAAACGCTCTGGGCGCAATTAAAACCGCTATCGAAACTCAAAATAAGCCAGCCGCAGGTGCTGCAGGAGCCATTACCAACACCACCCCATAAATTTAAAAGTCGTTATCTAGGATTTCTCTTCCCAAATCAAAATATGTATTCTAAAATATAATTGTCATAAGTAAAGTCATGGCGAACACATCAAAAAAAATAGGAGTAACGCAAGATGATCAGCCTCAAGAGAAGTTAGAAAATTCTGCAGAGCTTGCAGAAAAAGGGAGAAAGACCACTCGTTTAATGACTCTTAAAAACAAGTATAATTTTATATGGGCGCAGAAAAATAGTTCTGTTGCAGAAGGTAGGGTCGGCAAACTAGTTTCAAAAGTAGAGCATGGTACTCTCAAGGCCGATGCATTTATGCGTGCGATAGCAATACTAAAAGATCCGAACAAGCGCGAAGATAGCACATATAGAAAATTAATCGATCATTTAATAAAAGGCGAGTACAACAGTTTCGGTGATAACTTCTCAAAAATTGCAGACGCCTTCGAAAGCAATGATAAAGAAGTTAAAAAGGAAACACAGTTCTTTGTTGAACAACAAGAAATTCAAGGCGAAAGATTTTTTCTTAGAAAAATTGCTAGATTAAAAAAGGCAAAATTAAATCCGGACACTTTAATAAATCAGACAAAAGGAGCATTAGCAGTAGCTGGTATTGATGAAGAAGATGGTAAAGGCCCTCACGCAGAAAAAGCGGTGGAAGTAATAGAGCAGGGAGATTTGGGAATGCTTCCTACACTTCCGGAAGGCGCGGAAAGATATCGTCTTCTTACACAAAAAATGACTGCCTACGAAAAAGAATCAACGGAAAAATTGAACGCTATAACAGAAGTGATAAGACAATCGGGAGAATTTGCGGATTCAAAAGCAAGTCTAAAAGTCAGACTCGACTCAGACCCTAATTTCGCTCAAAAATTTATAGAAAATTTAATAAGAGATGTTGAACTTCTAAAAAAAGCATCAACACTATTAGCCGAAGTCGAGGGCTCTCCGGAACTATTGTCAGCTGTAAAAGAAATGGAGCTCGAACGTAATGAATATTTCATGACACATAGACAGTCTCCAACTTCCAGAGAAGATTCTCCACAAGCTATTTTCTTAAGAGCATCAGAATCAAAAGGTGCTCGTGAAGCATTGTCAAAAGTTGCTCAAAAAAACATAGATAAGCTTTCAAGTACAATCATAGAACTTGAAATGGAGAGAGAAATTGATACAGCAGTTTGTAATGCTGAAAAAGTTAATACGACACCAACTCCGGAGGAATTTAAAAAAGCGATTACGAAAGTAAGAGCAAAATATGGACTTGCTCAAAAATCAGAAACAGATGCAAAATTCTTAGAAGATCTCGATAAAAAAGCTCAAGACTATATAAATCATTCAGTCCAACACGCAGAACTTCGTTCCGAATTTACATCCGAATCAGCAAGATTTAATAAATGGAAGAATGAATGTTTAGAAGTTGTAGGATCTGTTGAAGGACTTGAAGCAAAAACAGGAATTAGACTTTTGGACAAGAAAAACGGGCTAAGAATATATCCAAGAAAACCGTTCAAATTAATTTATGAAAAAGAGGGTATTTTGAAAAAAGATCAAGCCGAGGGAGGAGAATTGTTTGAACCGGAAACAATACAAGACGAGAAAAAGAAAAGAATAAAAAGATACAAAAAAGAAGCAGTTTTAAATGGAATTAAATTATCAGATCAATACGATGAAATTGATTTGCAAGAGGGCAAAGAGCCGGTCAAACAAATGAGAGTTGATTTGGGAATGGGAGATAAAGAGTATTCTTTGGGGACGAAAACATTCACAACAATGGTTGATAGTTGGAATTTCTATGAAGATATTTCAAGTGTTACTGATGCTGAAAAAGAAATTGAAATGTTGACTGGAATTAAAATGAAACTTAAGCCAGGGCTACAACTTCTAGATCAACTCGAACCACAAAATGGAGAGCCTAGATGTAGAATTATAGGTATTCGCGATATAGTTGGTGGAAGAGTTATTCTTGAACATCCTATTGTTTATGTAAGTAAAAATGAAAAGCATACTTCAAATCCATCTCAATTTGTGGATGATGTGAAGGACGAACTTAGTCTTGGAGAACTTTGTAGATTAATAAGAAGAAGAAATTTGACTCCATTGGGAGCTTCGGAGGGATTGGATGTGATGCAAGATCTTCCAAAAGATCCTGAAAATCCAAAGCCGTTTGGGTTTTATGATCGTGCAGGTGGAAAAGAAACAAAATGGTTGGCGCAAAATGGAACTTTAGAGTCATTATTCAATCAGTATGGATCTAGTGTATTTGCGGGAACAAAAGTCACCGACAATCAACTAGATGCATTCAAAAATACAAGAACTTTTGATGAATCAGGTTATGGAGAAGATGGTGTTCATTTCAAAAAAACACATATTCCTGGCGCTAGATTGATGAGTGACCGAAACAAAAAAGATATTGAAGAAGAACCAACAGCAGATAACAATGAAGAGGATATAGGCGATATATATGCAAACCACGGAGGTGGAGACTATGAAGCAGGAGAATCAGGAGGAGAACATAGTCATGATGCTTTCCCTATTAAGCCTCCAGAAGGTGGAAACCCAAAAGAAAGAAATGAAATTATTCCTTTCGACGTTACAGGTTCTATAGTAGATACACATATAGCTGAGAGAGGATATGTTGGTAAAATTTGGCAACAGTCTAGATTTTTATCGGTGTATGATTTGATAGGATTTGGTAAAGCGGTTTATGAAAACTATCAAAGACGATGGCACAGACAATCAAAAGAAAGATTCTCAAGTGTTGGTAAAGGATTGCCATTTGGGTACGGAGCCGAAATGTCGAGAATCAAGCAACAAGCTGAGGATGAAGAGGTGCATACAAACGTAGAAGCTATGGAACACTGGGGTATTGATCAGATCGTAGAGGCTTTACACTCAGCGCAAAACCCAGATCAATTGAAGGCTTGTTTCGAGGTTTTGGCGAAAAAAGGACATCTTCGATGGGACGATTGTCATATGTGGGAAGCTTTGAATAAATATACACCTGATTACTTAACGATTCCAATCCCAGCAAATCACAACCCGTATGCAAAAGATAAACTTACAGGGAAAACCGGATTTGATTACATAGAGGCAGCAATAGATAGTATCTGGGGAGAATCTACATATCAGGAATGGAAAGAACAAAATAACTCAACTTTTAATAATAAAGTTCAAGAAAACTTTGAGCATGGTAAACAGCTTGAAGGTGATCCGAAAGGAACGGGTGGTGTCGATG
>CAYURU010000011.1:0-13168 GCA_964447085.1 uncultured Candidatus Peribacteria bacterium
CGAGTTTTCATTCACTCAGGCATAGTTTTGCGACGCATTTACTCGAGAATGGGACGGATATTCGTGTTGTGCAAAAACTTCTCGGACACGCAAGTATCAAGACGACCGAAATTTACACTCATGTTTCTGAGGATGTGATAGGTAGAGTGAAGAGTCCGTTATAGATCTATTCCTGCATCCTTGAGGATTGCGTGCAAAGTCCCTTTTGGGATGTCTTTGCTATGGATGGGGACCGTTACTTTTCTGTTTGTTTGATCATTTTTGAAGATGGCGTGGCTTCCATTTTGGCGTACAAATGAAAAACCGTGCTGTCTTAACACTTTGATGAGTTTTATTGGAGTGAAGGAGTATTTAGACATTGCATAATTTTTTACCCGGTTTGATTGTTGTGATAACAGCGTTCATTGTTTGGTTCTCAATTTCATCTTCAAGATACAACATCACGGCATCCTTAAGGTTTTTTAAAGCTTCTTCTTTTGTTTTACCAAAAGTGTGACATCCGCGAAGCTCTGGGCAGTATGCGTGCCATTTTTTGCCGTCTTTTTCTAATTTGAAAGTGATAGTCATATCCTTTATTGTTACGCTTCAAATATACTCTTTTAATACGGTTTTTTCAATGTTTTTTAGTTCGTACTGATCGGGTCAATGTCGATTTTTACGTCGTCTAGAATTTTTGGATCTGAATTTTGTGTGAAGTTTTTGAGGAGGGATTGGATTGCTTCGGAAGTTTTGGATTTGATTAGGATGCGATAGCGGTATTTCCCATATAGTTTGAGGATGAATGCGGGGTAGGCGGTGATTTCTATGATTTCGGATTTGAGATCAGGGTATGATGATTGGTCTTGTTTTTGGCTTACTAGATTTTTGTTTGCGAGGTTTTTGAGAATTGTTTCAATTTCTTCCGCTTTTGATTTGGCTTTTTGGAAAATTTTATTTTCAATACTGAGTTTCGCAAGATGTACAAATGGGGGATAGGCGAGGATGCCACGTTGACTTCTTTCTATCTGATAAAAAGCGTCGTAGTCGTTGTTCATTGTAGATTGAAGGGCGAAATGATCGGGAGTGTATGTTTGAATAATAACTTTTCCTTTCTCGTTACTGCGACCGGCGCGTCCTGAAACCTGTGTCAGGAGTTGGAAATTGCGTTCGGATGTGCGGAAGTCAGGCATATTTAGTCCGATGTCGGCGAGTACGACTCCGACCAAATTTACGTTCGGAATGTGGAGTCCTTTTGCGATCATTTGAGTTCCTATGAGAATGTCTATTTCTCCTTTCTTAAATGAACTATAAATTTGTTCAAAGCTAGTTTTGTGAGAGGTGGTATCCTTGTCTGCGCGCGCGACGCGCGCGCTCTTGAACAATTTTTTTGTATCTTCTTCTATGCGTTCTGTGCCGATGCCGAGAAAGCGAATATTTAAGCCCTGACAATTTGGGCAATTGATTGGAATTTTTCCGATTTGTCCGCAGTGATGGCAGATGATTACGGGTTTCCCGAGTGTGCGGGCGTGGTATGTCATCGGAATGTCACAATTCGGACAAGTGAGTTTGAATCCACAATCTCTACATACGATCGAACTTGCGGATCCGCGTCGATTGAGAAATAAGATCGCTTGTTTTCCTGATGCAAGAGTTTTTGTTATTTCGTCTTGGAGTTCATCCGAGAAAATTGTTTTGTTTCCTTTTTTGAATTCTTCGCGCATATCGACAATCTTGATGTCGGGGAGTGTGGCTGTGCCGATTCGTTCGCGTAGGTGAATGGTTGAGTCTTTGTATTTGTATGCGGTTTCGATGCTTGGCGTTGCTGACCCCAAGACGATTGGGATTATGTGGTTTGCGTTGTGTTTTTGTGCGAGTTCTTGGATTTTTTCGGCGATCGTGTGAGTCAGATATCTCGGCGATTGATCTTGTTTGTATGAAAGTTCGTGTTCCTCATCGATGATTATTATTCCGAGATTTGTGAATGGTGAAAAAATGCTTGAGCGTGAGCCGATTACCAATGGTTTTTTGTTTGATTTAATGTCTTTCCACATTTTGAATTTTTCACCTTCGGAGAGGCGGCTGTGAATAACAGCCGCCTTGAATCCAAGTCTGGATTCAAAGTATTCGACTGTTTGAGGTGTGAGCGAAATTTCGGGGACGAGGATCAAAACCTGTTGTCCTTTTTGTAGAAAATGTCGGGCGAGATGTGCGTATATTTCGGTCTTTCCAGATCCCGTAATTCCGTGAATTAAAAATTTGTTCAACCGAGCGGTTTTGTCGAGTTTTGGAAGGCTTGTATTTGGGATTCCCGAAGTGGTTTTTGAACCCGTTGGCGTGCTATTTTTTTGTTCAATAGAATTTATAATTTGGTCGAATGCTTTTTGTTGGTCTTGTGACAGATTCTTAAATTCTTTTTTCGCGGGGAGTTTTTCGCCTTTTGCTGTTAATCGCTTGTTGAGACGCATTTCTTTCCCTTTGAAAATTTTTGCTGGGACAAAGAGTTTTAGAACTTTATAGGGTGGGGTGAAATAATATTCGGATATGAAATTTACAAGTTCTATCTGAAGAGGAGTAAGCAGTTCTATTTGATTTGTATTTGTAAGGTGCGATTCCTCTTTTTTATTGTTTGTTTCGTTTGTTAATTCCTGAGTATTTTCCGGCAATATCCGAATGATTTCCGAGGTTCTGAATGCCGGTTTTTCTTTTGTTGTTTCCCAAACAATTCCCGTTACTTTTTTGGTTCGTAATGGAACTTCTACCAGCATTCCAATTTTTAAATTTGGTAAAAGCGTATCTGGAATTTTGTATGTCAGAAAATCTTGATCACCAATTTTTTGTTGAAATGCGACTAATGCGTACATATCTGTATTTACTTTCTAAAAAAGCGTGTGTGATTTTATCACGAAAGTTGTTTAAGTTCGAGTTTAAAAAACTCTATTATGATTGCTTTTCGAATTCTATGATATCGATTCCTGCTCTTTTTAATACTTCTGCAACTTGTCTGAGAGTTGCATTTCTTTGTAAAGCTTCTATTGCCAGCGTATGTGCCATTATGCCATCAGTTCCATCGGTAGATACTCTGACGAACAGAATTTGATCTGTTGATTCCGTTGGCTGGATGTGTTCCTCTTCTTGTGTTTTTATTTCTCCCAGAGCCGTAATACTCATTATTACTTCTTCAGGTGGATTGTTTTCTGGTGTTTCCATATTTGTGATTGTTATAAGTTATATTTTTTTCTTTCTAATACGAAGAACATTATTGGAGTGACGAATAGTGCTAAGAATGCTGATGCAAGTACTCCAGTTGCAAGTGCGACTCCGATACCACGCCAGAATTCATCAGTCATAGCGACCGGGATGGCGCCTATGATTGTTGCGATAGTTGTAAGTAGGATTGGGCGGGTACGAGATGCAGATGCTTCTAAGATAGCTTCTTTCAGAGGCATTTTGCCTTGAGTGAGATTACTGTTAATCTTATCGATTTTTACAATTCCTTTACTTACTACGATTCCGGAAAGTGCGACTATCCCCAAGAATGCTGAGAATGAAAAATTTTCTCCGAATATGTATAGGCCCGGGATTGCTCCGATAAGCCCCATTGGTACTGTGAACAAAATTATAAGTGTTTGCTTTAATGATTTGAATTCCAATACCAACACTATTGAAATTAAAATTATTCCAATAAGCATTGATGTTCCAAGTTCACTGAATGAACCAGTCATACTTTCCATATCTCCGCCATAATTAATAGTTGTGTCTTTTGGTAGTTCGTAATCTTTTAATTTATTTTGAATTTGCTGTGTTATTTCGATGGAGCTGTAGTCTTTATCTACGTCAGATGTGATTGAAACAGAGCGAGTTTGTTCTCTATGAGTGATTGATGATAGACTTTCTTGAAATGCGTAGGAGCCAAGTTCTTTGAGCTCAATCATATATCCTTTTGGAGATGGAATTTTAATATTTTCTATGTCTGAAATTGTAAATGAAGGATTTGAATATTCAACCATTACATCTGTATCTTCATTGTCTAAAGTGACGGTTGTAGCTTCCGATCCTTGGATGATATTTCTTATAATGTTTGAAACGTAAACGCCTGACAATCCGTGGAATGCGAGTTTTTCTTTATCCAATTTAAAAACGAATTCGTTTAATCCTTGTGAGAATGAGTCGTCTATGTTTTTTGTTCCTTTAATTTCTTTTAAATATCCTTGTATGTCGTTTGAGATTTTCTTTAATTGGTCTAGATCTTTTCCATTAACATTTATTGTGATTGCCGCGCCGGAGGGAGGTCCTGCTGTTATTTCTGCTACTGTTATTTTGCCTTCTGAAATTTTGGATTTTATTTCTTCTCTTATTGCTTTTGCTATGTCATAACTTTTTCTTTTTCTATCTTCAGCATCTACCAAATTTACCGTTATGTTTGCTAAGTTGCTGTTTAGTTTTGATGATCCGCTACCAAGAAAACTTTCAGCGCTTAGTGCGGCTCCCTCTGATGATCCTACTATTGTGACAAAGTTTTTTACTTCGGGAATGCTTTCTTCAATGAGTTTTTCTATTTTCGCTGTTACTTCAGATGTTTTTTCGACTGAAGTTCCTTTTGGTGTTTCAATTGAAATTGAGAAATACGGGATATCAACTGTTGAAAACATTTCTGTTTTCATAGTGCCTGTAATTGGTAGCAAAAGGACTAAAATAAAGGCTATTGTTGTTCCTCCTATTAAAATTCTTCGTTTGTTTTTGCTATCCATTAATTTTTTTAGCTGAGTTCTTTGAAATCTTTTTATGACATCAACGATTGGTTGTAGGATACTTTGGTCTTCTTGTATTTCTTTACCTTCCGTTTTGTGTCCATCAGATTTTATAAATTTAACAGCAACTGCAGGGATCAAAACTATTGAAAGTATTAGTGAAGAAATAAGTACAATAGTGATTGTGATTGGTAATGTTTTGATAAATTCTCCGATGATTCCACTTACGGTTAGCATTGGTAAAAATGCGAATGTGATTGCGAGAGTTGATGTGATTAGAGGCCATTTATAGGTTTCAATCGCTATAGTTGCCGCGTCCATTGAATTAAAGCCTTTGTTTATATTGATGTTGTATCCTTCCATCATAACAATTGCCGTATCTACCAAAATACCGAGCGCAATTACAATCGAGAATAGCGTGAGCGAGTTTAGGGTTTCGCCCATATAATTTAGAATTGGGATTGTGGCAAATAGAGTGAGAGGTACTGATAAACTTGCAATAAGTCCTTCTTTGAATCCTATTGCTAGGAAAAGTACTATAATAATTAATATGACTGTTTCAATACCGGCGTCCATCAAGTTCCCGAGATCTTTTCTTATTTCTGCCGCATTGTCGCTGGCTATTGCAACATCTACTTCTTTTGGTATTGTTCCGTTGCTTTTTAATTCTTGAAGTTTTTCTTGCGTTGAATCTACCACTTCCAGAATGTTCCCTCCTGTTTTTTTGTAAATTGAAATTGAGATTGAATTTTTGATGGTCGATGCCGGTTGCCAAATTCTTGATAGAGTAGTTTGTTTGTCAGTTTTTAATTCTATTCTTGCGATGTCTTCGAGACGAAGATCGTTACCAATTACTATTTTCCCAAATTCTTCTAAATTTTCTATTCTGCCTTGGAATCTGACTGAATAAGTTTTTTCATCCATATCGATTGTTCCGGCCGGTATGTCCATATTCGCATATGCAATCGCTGTGCTAATATCTGTTATTGATAATCCTGCGCTTTCCATTTTATTTTGATAGAGTTGGATTGATACTTGTTTTTCAACTTCGCCACTTATTTCTGTTTTAAGAACTCCTTGGACGGAACTTAATTCTGTGGCAACGTTGTTGGCAATTTCACTTAAGTCGGCTTGTGACATGTTTCCAACAAGAGCAAATGTGATTGTTGGAGTGTTGGAAAATGAAATTTCTTTTACTTGAGGTGTTGTTGCGGTTTCTGGGAGATTTACTGCAGCTGCGTCGGCCGCATCTTTTAATTCTGAAATTGCTTCGTCCGTATCTTTTTCCGGGTCGAATTGTACTGTTGTGATCGAAGCTCCGAATGTTGATGATGATACGAATTCTTCTATTCCGGAAATTGCTGCTATCTCTTTTTCTATTGGTTTAGTGACCATTTCTTCTACATCCGTTGGCGTTCCTCCAGGTAAGGCTGAAATAACTATCGCGATAGGAATTTTTACTTCCGGCATTGATTCTTTTGGAATTGTAAAAATAGAAATAATCCCGGCGATACTTATTCCAAATATTAAAATGAAAGCAATTATGCGATTTCTAATGAAGAAAGTCCAAGCGCTTTTTCTTCCGTTTTCTAGATGTTGTTGATCAATTATGTCCATAAATTTAGTTGAGTCCTTTGGTTAGGTCTTTGTGGGCTACTGTCTAGGCACTTTGTAGGTTACTTTGTCGCCTTCTTGAATAAATGTTGAAGGTGAAAATGCGATAACGTCTTCTGTTTTTAATCCTGAAGTAATTTCTATGAACGTATCGAGTATTTTTCCTGCCGTGATTTCTTGTTTACTGATTGTTCTGTCGGATGAGACTAATTTTACGAAGTATTTGTCGTCTTCGATTGAAACAGCTTTTAATGGGACGAAAATGCTTGTTGTATTAGGTTTGAATGCGATAGTTACGAGTTCGCCTGATAAAAAGCTTGATGATGGAACTGTTATTTTGACTTCTATTTTTTTATTTGAGGAAGATAGGGAAGGGCTTATTTCTGAAATTTCTCCTTCGATGTTTTTAATTTTTCCGTTTGAAATTGAAACTTTATCTCCCACTTTTACTAAAGGTAGTTCTTCGCTGTTTATCGATGTTTTTACTTCCATTGAATTTAAGTTTTGTACTATTGCGACAACCTGTCCTGCTGCTGCGATATTATTTACTGTTGTGTTGATTGCCGTCACTGTTCCTGTGATTGGTGATTTTATATTCAAGGCTTCTTTTTGAAGTGCAAGTAAGTCTGCTCCGTTTTGGGCTTGTAGAAGACTTGATTCTGTTTGAATGAATTGTAGTGAGTAAGTGTTTTGTACCGTTTCTACTCCCAAAATTGCACTTTCAAGTTGTCTTCTTGCCGAGTCAAGACCGAGATCTGTCTGATTATTTTGTATCTCATTTCCTATTTCTGCTTGTTCTTGTTGTGATTTTAATTGTTTATATGTGGCGAGAGTTTCTTGATAGGTTGCATTTGATTCGTATTCAGGAATTTGTTCCTCCATAGTATCAAGAGCGTCTTTTAGGGAGTCTATATTGTCGTCGAGGTAATCTGATTGCTCGTCATATAAATCGTCTGAGCTATCTTTGTTTTTGATTGCTGTTTCTAAGGCTTCTCTAGCGGTGTAGTAACCAAGTAATGCTGATCGGATGCTCGTTTTTGCCGAGTTGTCCATTTTTATTAAAGAATCATTTAATTTTTCTATTCCTTTTAATGCAGTTTCGTAATTTGTATTTATTACGTCTGATGAAAGGCTATTGCCGAGAGTTATCAATGTTTGGTTTTTAACCACTTTATCTCCAAGTTTTACCGGAATTTTGGTAACTCTTCCTGTCGTTTCAGGAATGATTATTGCTTGAGAGGCGGCTGAAATTTCTCCGCTTTTTGAAAAAGAAAGATTTTCTCCGTGTCCTACTGTGAAAATTTCAACTTCTTTTGCTGGGGATTCTGTTCGAGGGACTGCTTCTTCTTTCGTGAGTGTTGAAAGTGGATTTGAACACCCGGAGATAGTCATTATTATTAGGAGTGATGATGCAAAAATTTGTAGATATTTTTTAGTCATTTTTGAATGGTTTTTATAAAGGAGGGGATTATATACTTTTTCGTTTGTTTGTCAACAGTTATATATTCAAGATTTAAGTTGTTATAATTTCTTTCGTGATTAGGTTGACAAAATGTGTTAATTGTATATAATGTTGTCTTTTCGAGATTTAAACCAAATTTATGCATACTCAAGATTGTTTAGAAAAAGGCGCTGTTATGGAAGGTTTTTCTAAAATTAGAGAAGCTTTGATGTATGATATTTTTTTGGTAAGTGGAATGGATGGTTTTGTCAAAAAATTCAACTTCGAAAGACAGGCTAGACCGCTTGTGAAGCACGATTGGCTGTATGAATAATTGGTACACCCGACAGGAGTCGAACCTGTAACCCTCGGTTCCGAAGACCGATGCTCTATCCAGTTGAGCTACGGGTGCATAAATGTTTTTTGACGAGGTTGAGTTTATAGATGTTTACTCTTGAGTTCAAGTCAAATAGGGTAAAAAAATGAGATGGAAAATGGTACAAAAAAAGCCCCGAGTGAAACTCGAGGCTTTTTCTATTAGAACTTTGGTGAATCTTTTGGTAGATCTTTTGCCGAGTAAATGGTGAGTATTTGCCGAGTGAATAGTGAGTAAAGGAGGAAATGGCGAAAAGAGAAAAGGGCAAAAGCAGGATTATTTCCTGTTTTGTCTCTTATCTGACCATTGTTTCCAGAATACCAATCCTGATGTTGCGATAAAAATTGATGAGTAAGCTCCGATTGATACGCCGAATATTAATGCCAATACGAAGTAACGGATTGAAGCTGCTCCAAAGAACGTTGCAATGAAGATCACAACAAGTGCAACTAATGTTGTTACTGTTGTATTCAAAGATCTCCACAAAGTTTGATTCAATGATTTGTTTATGACATCTTCAATCTTTTCATCTTTTGATGCGAGACGAGCATTTTCTCTAGTTCTGTCGAATACGACGATTGTGTCATTTACAGAATAACCAAGGATTGTGAGCATAGCTGTGATAAACAGAGCGTCAATTTCAACTCCTGCAATAGCTCCTAGAATTGCGAATAGTCCTGTTGTGATAAGTAGGTCGTGAGCTAAAGCGATGATCGCTGTGACTCCAAATCTCCAAGGATTTAGTTCGCGTGGAACTTTTCTGAATGCGAATGCTACGTAGAAAATAATACCTATGCAGGCGATAATAATTGCGATTAAAGCTTTTTGTTTAAGTGCGCCTCCGATAGTTGCTCCGACAGTCGTAAATTTTTGTTCTGTTAGATTGCCAAATTGGCTTTCCAAATCTGATATGACTTTGTCGTGAGTTGCTGAATCCAAGTATTTGCTCTTCATTATAAATGTTCCATCTTCAGTTTGTCTGATTGTTGCACTTTCGAAATCTACTACAACTGTATCGTTTTGGGTTTTTGTTGCTAATGGGCCTCCTGTGGAAGCTCCTTCTTCTTTCAATTTATCTTGAATGTCGATGAGTGTTGTTTGAAGTTCTTGTTTTGAAACTTCTTTATCAAATTTGAATTCCATCAAAGTTCCTCCTGTGAAATCTTGTCCGAAATTGAATCCGAAGATGATAATTGCGAGGAGAGATACGAGTGTTAATACTCCTGAGAATCCAAGCCATTTCTTGAAATTTTTGATGAAGTTGTATTTTGGATATGCAGGTTTATTTAAGTTAACTCCTAGATATTTATTATCTTTTGCAAAACGAGTGTTTGAGAATGCTGACATCAATGTTTTTGTAACCGTGATGGCTGTGAACATTGATACCAAGACACCGGCTGCAAGTGTGAAAGCGAATCCGCGAATAAGTGAACTTCCGAAGTAAAACAAGATTGCGCAAGTGATTAACGTAGAATAGTTACTGTCGCGGATTGAATCCCAAGCTCTGAAGAATCCTTCTTCAACAGCTGATGAATAACTCTTTCCACTGCGAATTTCTTCTTTGATTCTTGAAAAAATCAATACGTTTGCATCGACTGCTATACCGACTGACAGGATAATACCAGCTACGCCGGCTAGAGTGAGAACTACTCCTGTTTTTAGTATATAAACAAGGAAGAATAACAAAATACAAGATAGCGCGAATGTTATCACTTTTTCTCCTGTTCCGTCTTTTGAATTTAATATTTTATGTACCAGTACTCCGAAAATAATTAATGCGATAGGGAGTGCTATTGTTAATGGAAGAGATGTTTTTATTAGGAACATCATTATGAGTCCATATACTCCCAAAGCGACTGATGCTACGGCTCCAGGGAATCTGTAGGTAAGTATCATAAATATTGCAACTGCAATGAATCCAAATATACCTGCCCATTTACTTGCGCTTAGAGCATCGGCTCCGAGTGTCGCTCCTAAACTTGTTTCTCCTGTTAGGATGATTGGCGCAGGGATTGCTCCTGTGTTCAAGTTTTGAGCTAAATCTGCCGCTTCTTCTTGAGTGAAACTACCTGAAATTTGAGCTTGTCCGCCTGTGATTTTTTCATTAACCCTTGGAGATGAGATTTTCTCTCCTCCTACGAAGATTGCGACTGGTTTTCCAACATTTCTTCCAGTGATTTCTTCGAATAGTTTTGCCCCTTCATCGTCAAATTGAATTGAAACGTAAGGTTGGTAGTATTGGTCGACTTGTACATCTGCGTGTTTGAAGTTTTTACCTGTTAATCCTGTGTCTTGCCATAAATCCGGAATAGTAGAGAAACTAATTACTTCATATTTATATTGTTTCTCTTTTTGGTTGTTCAAAATTGCGTCTGCTTTGATGATGTGATAACCAAATTCTGTTTCGACTATGTCTGAAATTTCTCCGTCTTCTCTGAGAGCCAATGTTGCGTCTTGGAATGCTTTTACGTATGTTCCGTCTTCTGAAACCAGTTGAGAAAGTTTACCATTTGAATCTTTGTTACTTGGATCATCTGAGTAGTATTTTGCTACGTCAGTAAATGATTTTCCTTCTTTTAGTTTTGCTAAGGCTTCTTTTGCTCTTACTAGGGCTTCTTCTTTTGTTCTTGTGATATCTTTTGAAGCGTTAGATGCGCCTTTGTAAGCTATCAAAACGTGGCTTGCTTCTACTTTTTTATCTGATCGGACTTCTTCTCTTACGTCATCCAATTTAATTATTCCCAAAGCTGTATTTTCATGAGTTTTTCCAGTTTCTTCATTTACTATGTATGTGCCTCCAATAGATACCAATGTATTTCTTACTGTTCCGCTTGTCATTGATGTGATGGCTGTTCTGACAGCTTCAGGAGTGATTTCGTCTGCGAATTTGTAATCTGAAGTTGTATAGCTTACTTTTGATGGATTGTTCATTGATTCTTCCTGTCCTATGACTGAGAAATTTTCTCCGTCTTTAGCTAAAATTTTGTCTAACGCTGATTCTGCTGTTGCTTTTACTTTTTCAACTTCGCCTAAGTCAACTTCTGTTTTTTCCTCTTTAAATTCCAATTGAATTGTCTTACCGACTGTATCTTTTGCTTTTTGAAGACTTACTTCTTTTTTCTCGTCCATCGTGATTGTGTCGATATCTTTGTTTTCACCAAGATATTTTGTAACGTCTTCTTGAGTAATAACTGCTGTGTTTGCAAGTTCTACTATAATGTGCGTTTCGTCTCCAACTGATGATGTATATATATTAGGTTCAGAAACTCCAAGTCCGTTTACGCGTTTGTTGATGACTTCTACGACACCGTCAACAATTTTTTCTTGGTCAGCTTCCGGGACTTCTCTTAAGTCAATTTTGTAATCCAATTGTGAGCCTCCTTGTAGGTCTAGACCTAGATTTATTTTTTGGTTTAGTAGGCCTTCAGGGAAATGAAGAGCATTTTGTATGCTGTTTGGTGCGTCGAATAACGCGAGGACAAGAGCGACCACTATTATCGCAATTATTTTCCATGAGAAGAATTTCTTGAGCATTTTATTTAGAGTTATATATATGTGTTCGGAGTTAACTGATATAGTAGGTTGAGCTCCGAAATTAAGTGTTTAAGAGAGGTTCTGATCGTTTGCGAGGCTCTGATCGAGTTCTTCGTTGTTTCCTTTGCCTGTGCGCCCGTAGTCGTCGTCGAGTTTTACAACATCATCAAGGTCCGGAGTCGATACTTCCAGAACGGTGGTGTCCTCGATTGCTTCGAGGCGGTGGATAGTATATGGAAGGACGTCCATTTTGTCACCTTCGTTTAAAATTTTCTCTTGCAGAGAGTCTTGATTTGTTCCGTATGTAAAACGGGCTTTTCCTCTGAGAATGTATTGAGTTTCCTCTTTTTTCTCGTGGTATTGAAGGCTGTAGCGATGGCCTTTCTTCACCTCGAGAATTTTTCCTGCATATTTAGCGTCTGGTTTATTGGCATGCGCAAACCATATTTCACGTCCCCACGGCTTGAGTTTTATCTGTGGTTTATCGAGCATTTTTTTAAAGGTTTAAATTTGGTTGTTTGTGTGTTGATTATTTTTGGCGTGATTATTGTGACTGTTGTTTTTTTTCTTCATATGTTTTTTTGTAAATCTCGAGTTCTTTGATTTTTTCTTCACGGCCGGTTTCGCGGAGTTCTGCAAAAAGTGTGTCCCATGTGCCGATGTCGCTCCAGCCGAGATTACTGAGTATGATGCGAATTTCTTTTGGATCGACTTTTTCCATGATCGCGAAGTCGATGGAGATTTTTTGAAGAGTAGGGTAAGTTTCGGTAATTACAGATGAAACTGTTGGGTCGGTGAATGGATTTGAATTTTTGCTTGTGGATGTAAAAGCCGTCAGCGCTGAGTCAATTTTCATTAATTTTTCGTATGAATCGGGAGCGTGTATGGCAAATTTCTCGAGTAAAGTCGATGCTTTCCAGATGTAAATGCCGGTATTCCAAGCGTACTGTCCGGATTCGACAAAATGTTTTGCGGTTTCTAAGTCCGGTTTTTCAGTGAAATTTTTGATTTCGAAAATATCTGTGTCGTCGATCGTGTTCCATTTGTCTCCCAAATGGACGTATCCCAAACCTGTATTTGGTGTGAGAGCCGGAACTTCAACTATATTTAATGTTGATTCTGATTTCGCAATTTGTTCGGCGATGCGTAGTGATTCTTCGAATTGTCGTTTGTTTTTTATTAAATGATCTGAGTAAATAATTGCCATTACTTCATCTTTTCCAAATCTGTTATTTATGATCGTTGCGGCAAATCCGATGCAAGAAGCTGTGTCGCGCAGAGCGGGTTCTATTATTATATTTTCTTTTGATATTTCAGGGAGCTGAGATTCTATGTAATTGGCATAGGATGCATTTGTTGCTACGAATATATCTCTTGGTTCGAGAAAAGAGAGTCGTTCAAATGTATCTTGAAGAAGGGTTTTGTCGCTTACAAGCGAGTGAAATTGTTTTGGTTTTTCAGGAGTGGATAGTGGCC
>CAYURU010000012.1:0-12842 GCA_964447085.1 uncultured Candidatus Peribacteria bacterium
GAAATATAATAAACTGCAATCGCATATTTCGTTGTAGGCAAAGAAACTTCAATAATTTCAGCACCAGCTTTCTCTAGTCGATTTACAGCTTCCATAACTTTATCTTTCGTCTCTTTCTCAACTCCTTCTCCAAAATATTCTTTCGGTAAACCAATTTTAAGTCCTTTTACTCCTTTCCCTAAAAATGAAGAATAATCCGGAACCTCAACTTGAGGAGTCGTCATATCACGTCGATCGTGTCCGGCAATTGTCTGAAGAACAGTTGCAATATCATCAACCGATTTGGCAAAAGGTCCAACAGTATCCCAGCTCGACGCCATCGCCGTCACTCCACTTCTCGACACCCGACCATAAGTGACTTTCATTCCGTACACTCCACAAAAACTCGCCGGTTGTCTAATAGAACCTCCTGTATCTGTTCCAAGCGAATAAATACACATATCATCAGCTACCGCAGCAGCACTTCCACCGCTTGATCCCCCAGCGACCTTCGACAAATCGTGTGGATTTTTTGTCACTCCAAAAAAAGAATGTTCCGTCGAAGCCCCACACGCAAACTCATCCATATTCGCCTTTCCCACACACACCGCACCGACCGCATTCAACTTCTCGACAACAGTCGCGTCGTACTCAGGAACAAAATTCCTCAAACCCGGAGAACAACAAGTAGTTCGAACTCCGCGTGTGTTGAAAATATCTTTCAAAGCCATTGGAATACCATCCAAAACCCCAAATTCTTTTCCACTTTTATATCTTTTATCCGCATCTTTTGCCTTCGCGATCGCTTCTTCCTTTTGAACCAACACAAAAGCATTTATATCTCCATTTCTTTCGTCTATTCTCTTTAAACAATCCTTCGTAACTTCTTCACTCGAAAACTTCTTGGCTTTCAAGCCTTCTGCAATTTCTCTAATTTTTAATTTATTTAAGTCACTCATTGTAAACACTCAGTAGCGCAATTTATTTTTTAAGAACTGACTGAACCAAAATCTGATCACCTTCAACAGGCAATTCAGTAGCTTGCAAAAGTTCAGCAGGTTTCACTTCCTCAGAACTCGCCTGCCACGAAATCGCTTTGTCTTTTTCGGAAACATTCTGTAAACCTGTTACCTGACTCGTCTCAGCAACTTTTGAAGTATCAACTTCCTGCAAAATTTCCATATATTCAAAAACATTCGAAAGCTGTCCCGAAAACTTTTTCACCTCCTCATCAGAGACAGAAAGTCTTGCGAGCTTTGCTATATGCCTAACCTGTTCTTCAGTGATTTTTGCCATATTGGTCAAAGCATACAACAAGAATTTCCTATTTCAAAACAATTTAAGTATAATATCTCTCGTGGAAACATACATAAATATCAAAAAAGTCTCGATCCTCTTCTTCATTCCAATCGGATTTGTTCATATCATATCCAGTTTATTCATCGCCAACAATTTGTACGCAAAGCAAGCGATAATCTTAAACAAGACTCTCGATATCCCCTTCATAATAACAGGTTTGATTTATGCGCTTTCTTCGCTTAGAATCTCCCTTGCAACAGAAGACAAATCGCATAAAATACTCGACGCCGCCTTAATTGGAACGATCGTTCTGATTTTTATCGCGCTAATACTGGTAAATATTTTTGTCCCGGATTTATAAACCCACGACGCACGGCACAAACACACACGCCACACACATCCGACAAACTACTCACATTAACGAATAACCATATATAGCTACTCACAGCACACACACGCCACACTAATTATGACTGATCAAAAACAACAAACAATAATGCTATTCGGCACATTCGACCACCTGCACGCAGGCCACGAAGATCTATTCAAACAGGCCCGTGAGATTGCAAAACGCTTCGAGAATCCACGCATAGTGGCAGTAGTCGCACGTGACAAAACAGTGAAACAAATCAAGGGCCGAGATCCCGAAAGTGACGAGAAAGAACGCGTAGAAAGTTTACAAAAAATCGGCTGGGCAAACGAAGTTATTCTTGGAGATAAAAAAGATAAATATTTGGCAATTAAAAAATATCAACCGAGCATCATTGCTCTTGGATACGATCAGTTTGCCTTCACTTTGCAACTTGAGAAGCTCATAATTGACTGGAAATTAAATACAAAAATCATTCGTCTTCGCCCATACCGCCCTCATATCTATAAATCATCTCTAATTAGAGAAAAAAATGACCAGAATCAATCAGAAAACATTACTCAAACGGGCTTTCAAATTAGGCCTGTCCAATCTGTTTAGAAACAAATTTCTGTCGATTGCCACAATCTCAGTCATAGGGATAATACTTTTCGTTTTCAATATTCTTCTCGCAATAAATTTCGTAGCTGAAAGTTCTCTTTCTTCATTAAGTGAAAAAGTTGACCTCACTCTTTATTTGAAAGAATCAACGACAACCGACAACGCAAAAGTCATAATGGAAGAATTAAAATTAGTTGATGGAGTCAAAAACGTTTCGTACACATCCAAAGAAGAAGCTCTACAAAAAATCAAAACAACATATCCAAACATTTATAATTCATTCACGAAATACGACTTAGGCAACCCGCTCCCAGCCAGCATTTCGATCCAAACCAAAGACCCGCTCTATCATAAATCAATCGAGAACTACGTCTTGGGCAGTAAGATTTCTCTCTACATTTCGAACATAAAACAAAGTGAAACCGGATCCCAAGAAGAATCCATAATTTCTTCGGTCGCACAAAACCTACAACGCGTCACAGACTTCAGCAGACAGATCATTTTCTGGCTCGTAATAATATTCGTCATCGGCGGAATTTTGATCATCTTAAACTCGATCCAAATCACTATTTTCTCACGCAGAAAAGAAGTAAACATTATGAGATTGGTTGGCGCACCACTCAAATTCATTTACCTGCCATTCATCTTCGAAAGCATAATGTATGCGGTCTTCGCAATAATCGTAAACCTCCTTTTACTCTGGTTCCTCTCGAAACAAATCAATTTTGAAGGAACAAATTTATATGACTTCAGTCAAAATCTTCATCTTACATTACTCACAATAATCGAACTTGTGGTCACGATCGCGCTAGGCGTTTGCTCGAGCTTGATCGCAGTTCGAAGTTACCTTCGTCGCCCATTAGCAACCGAGGAATGAAGAGACAGCAATTAAAAATAAAAGGATTTATTTTGGGATCAAAAACGATCGGTGAAAAAGACAGATATGTTTTTATTTATGCAAAAGATTTTGGGAAAATAAAAGCGGTTGCGCTTGGAGCAATGAAACCATCTTCAAAATTCACAGGCCTGCTTGAAACCCTAACACTCTGTAATTTGGATCTCTACCAAGGACCAAAAAGCATGATAATAACAGAAGTAAAAACAGAAAAAGTTTACAAACAACTCCGCGCAGATTTCAACAAAATTTCATCAGCAATTTTGATAGCAAAAGTAATAAACGATCTCACTCTCGAACACGAAGACATCCCGGGACTTTTTGAACTCATAAACGAATCACTCATAGAGATTGAACAACAAAACGATGAAAATAAAATTTTACTAATTTCTCTCTCATTCGTTCTAAAATTTTTGGACCTCACAGGACTTCTCCCCGACTTCAAACACCACTCGTTTGACCAAGAGGAATATCACGCAAAAACACTCGACCACAAATACATCAAACTACTTTCATTCCTTCGAGAAAAACCTGTCTCAGCCACCGGCCAAATCGCATTGAAAAACGAAGAGGAAATTCTCGTAAAAGACATCATCAAAGACATCATCGAAAACGAAACTTCAAGAGAATTCAAACTCCCAATTTGAAATTTAACGAATCCAGCAATTTCACTCCTCCCAATTTAAAATTTCTTCGCGTTTAAAATTTCACAACTCTAAGCACTCCATCAACCTTCTCCACAGAGTCCAAAACTTTCTCAAATTGATCAACTCCGCTCACATCCAAATCCATAATGACATGTGAAAGATTTTCTTTTTCATCGACCGGCAAAGCGCTATACGAATAAATATTCACTCCGTTAGAAGCGATAGTCGATCCTAAATCACCAAGCAATCCGATACGAGAATTCGCATCAATCTTTATCCTGATTCTATACATCGCGGGCTTCATTGCGCCGAAACCCGTAAGTCCGCCAGGCATATCGGAAATTCTATAATCTTCACCTTTAAACTTAGCTTTTACAATTCTTTCAGGATTCAATTTCTTAATCAAAGAACAATTCTTTTTATGAATTTTCGCACTTCCTTTGATAGTTGAAACATACGCGACTATTTCATCACCATAAGTAGGCTCACAACATTTAGCTATCGCGACTTCCACACCCTCAAGCCCACCAACAACAATATGCCCGAGAGAAACTGCAGGAGTAGTAACATCAACTTTTTTATCACGATTCTCCAAAACTTTTAATCTGCCAGAATCCAAAAGTTCATCATTCTTGAAAATTTTCTTCATAATAGTTGAAGCGGATTGAGTCCCTTTTCCAACTTCTTCAACAAGTTTCTCTCTTTCTTCAATAGTTAAATTTTCTCCATTGTAATCTTTTAAAATAGACAAAGAAGGAGTCAAAACAGGTTTCCCGTACTTTTTCAAATAAGCATTTATATATTCTCTGCCAGCCTTCAAATGTTTATCTCCATCCTGCGCAGCAAAATACCCTTTAATTTTAACCTTAGCCTGATTGGTCTTAGCTATTCCGAGCCACTCAAGCTTCGGCCTACTTCCCTTTTGCGTAACTATTTCCACAGTGTCCCCATTATTCAATTCAGCACTCAAAGGGACAACCTTCCCATTCACTTTTGCCAAAACACATCTATGTCCAATATCAGTATGCACGATATAAGCAAAATCCAATGGGGTCGCACCTTTTGGCAAATCTTTCACATCGCCCTTCGGTGTAAGAACGTAAATTCTATCTCCAAATAAATCCAACTTCATAGCTTCCAACATTCCTTCATCTCCCTTCATATCCGTATGCAACATCGCAATATTTGAAAGCCATTCAGCGTGATTTTTCAAAACCGTAAGAGCTCGCGCACTATTGTCCTTGTACATCCAGTGAGAAGCAACCCCGTACTCAGCCTCTTCATGCATAGCCAAAGACCTGATTTGAACTTCCACAGGATGAACGGCGTTAATATTTTTCGAACCGGACAATCCGACAACAGTCGTATGCAAACTCTGGTATCCATTCGTCTTCGGAACAGCTATATAATCCTTAAAACGACTTGGAAGAGGTTTCCACCTCGAATGCAACATCCCAAGAGCGGCATACAAAACAGAAACATCATCCGTCGGGAAAACAGCTCTAACCGCAAAAATATCATAAATACCATCAATCCCATCCAAATTTTTCGACTTAATTTTATTAAAAATACTGTAATGTCCTTTCAATCTCCCAGTAATTTTTACGCCCTTAAATCCGTGAGAGTCATAAAACTCCGTAAGAGTCGCGCAAACATCTTCTATATATTCTTTTTTACTTTCTCCCAATCCAGATAAGTAATCATCTATGTATTTGTATTCGCTTGGATGAAGAATCTTGAAAGCAGCATCTTCAAGCATTGTTTTGTATCTGTAAATGCCAAGCCTGGAAGCAATAGGCACAAAAACCTCCATTACATCTCTCGAAAAACCTTCGGCACAATCCAGTGGAAGTTTTTCGAGTAATTTCATTTGCACAACTTTCGCCGACAAAAATACGACGAGCACTCTAATATCACGCGCCATCACAAAAAATAATTTTCTTAAAAGATCGAGTTTATCAACAGATTGATATCTAACTATTTTAATAGTTTTCAAAACCTCAAGTCCGTCCACAAGAACCCTCGCATCTTCACCAAACTGCTCCGCGATAAAATCCAAAGACATCTTCCCCGAATCGATAGCATCAAAAAGTAATGCGGCCAAAATAGTGTCCTCATCAGGTTTAAAAATAATCAGCTGGTCCACTATATCGCGCGGTCTTAGAATAAATTGATTATCAGGTTCGTTCTTTACTCTTTGTTCGTATAACTCTTCAGAAAATTTATAAGCACTCAAAACAGCTCCGTCATCCAATTGCGGAAAATATTTTTTCACCTCATATAGTAAGTCCTTGAACCAATTATCCATACTAAGAATTATTAGTACGATCAATTATAGTACACGATCAGTCCTTTCGCTAGAATTTTATGGCGTTGATGTTGGAGTTTTTTACTTCAGTGACCTGAACACCTTCTACAAGTGCATCAAAATTCAAAACGATGTCATTGATCCTAGGTCCCAAAACCTTGATTGAATTATCAAACATCGCATTCAAAGTTTTCAATGCGTTATAATTTGCTTTTACTTTTACCTGTAACTGAGAAGCCTCAGTAAATAGAGTCAAATTATTATAAGAATCATTTCCATAATAATTATTAACAGAAGTGAAAAATGCCTTTTCATAAGAACTTTTTTGAGCGGTTATTTGTGCGTATTCGGTATTAAGAGTAGTAATCTGGGCAACGATCGCATTTTTTTGTGCCTCAGCGGTAGTAAGAAGAACCTGTAAATCTCGAATGTGTTCATTCAACGCCGCCACTCTGTCTGTTGTTCTATTTAAATAATCATAAATATCTAATTTTCTTGCGTTTTCTATCTTGAGAAGCAGATCGAGACTTTGCGCTACGGTTTCCTGTTTGAATTGGAGCGACTGTCCAGCGGCAAGAGATGAATCTATTCCAACTAGCGTACCTTCGTCGCTGATCGGCGTTGTATCAAGCATTGGGAGAACTCGGTCTTGAGTAAATTCCAAACCAAAAATATAAGAGTTTATCAATCCTGAAATTTGGAAATCATCAGTTGATTCACCTGTTAATTCTTCTTTCGCATCCTTTTCCGATTCCTTAGTTGATTTCTCATCCTGCTCTTTTGTCGTTTCCTTTTCTTTTTGAACTTCCTCAGTTTTCTTTACCTGCTCAACAGCTTTTTCAATACCACTAGTCCCAGAATCATAACTAAAAATAGCAATTAAAATCACCAATATAATTGTAAATAAAATGCCTCCAACCATAAAAAGATGTTTTTTCTTAATCCCCGCTTCGGCCAAAAGATTCATAAAACTAGATTTTCCTTCAGAAGAAGATTGCCCAACAACTCCATCTTCGACAGAAACAACTTCAGAGGTTACATCCTGCACAGTTGAAGTTTGTGATTCAGATTCATAGGCAGGTTCAGATTCAGGTTCAGATTCCGTTTTTGAAACAATTTCAGGTTCAGCTTTCACTACAGGCTCAGGCTCCTTCACTTCTTCAGGCGCAGGTGTAAACCAGTCAGTTGTTTCTACAGTATTTGATTCAGTAGCTGCATTAGCAACACCGTTCACTCCCCCAATGTCATGAAAACCATTTGTATCTCCCCATCCAACAGGTTCTTGTGGTGCAGAAAAAGGTTGCACAGGAGCCGAAAAAGACTGATCAGGCGCTGAGAAAGATTGTTCAGATGCCACAAAAGGCTGTTCAGAAACAGAATCTTCTTGAGAAGTAATAGGCTTTTCTTCTACAGGTCCCCAAGATTCAAATGGGGTAGATTCTTTCGGTTCGGTCACAGCTTCAGAAATAGGTTCATCAACAGATTCAACAACAGGCTCAGCAACAACTTCAGATTCATCTACAGGTTCTCCCCCTTCAATTTCATCAGCAGGAATTTCTTCATCTTGAAAAGCAAATTCTGTTTCTTCAGAAGTGGGAGCAGAAAATGCCTCTACATTAACAGGCCCATCAGAGATAACCTCATCAGAAACAGTCTCCGTAGAAACTTTACCTTCAGGAACACTTTCTTTAGAAGTTTGATCTGTAAAAACTTCAGAAGTAACTTCAGTTAATTTTTTTGCAGGTTTTCTTCTTCGACGTCTCCTTTTTGCAGGTTTCTTTTCTTCAAGTCCAGGTTTAATTACATCAGTCAAATCAGCCTTTTTCTTAAGAGGCTTTTTAACTTTTGTAGAAGTTTCATCTCGTTTCGTTTTGTTGTCTTTAGCCATCAATCAAACTTATTATGACATCTGTAAATTATACCATAAAAGCATATGTTTTCCAAACATTACAACAACGAAAACCTACAAAAACCAATCTAGTATACAAATCCGTAGAAAGGACCAACCAACGCTCTCCCTAATATTGATTGAGCAATAACAATAACAACAACAGAAATGATTATACTTAAAACAGCGTTTTGGGCAGTTAACTTAAAATAATGAATCAATACATTATAAACAACAACCAATACCCAGATAGAAGCACCCAATGAAATCAATCCCGACAGATTAAAAACATCGAAAGATCCAAACAACCCGAGCAAAAACGGAATCACAGTCAAAAGTAACAAAATCCCAGCATGTGAAACTATTCTAAAAAATCCCATCAAATCTCCTTTTGTGTGGAAAATCTTTTTAGCAACAATCCCAAGAAGGAAAACCGATCCAAAAGAAACAGCCGCTGAAACCAAAAGAATTCTAAAATATAAGAAGAAAAAACTACCAGCCAAGATAGCGGAGAAAATACAATTTATTACAAAAGGCGCTACCAAAATCGCAATACCTACTTTTGTAGCAGAAGAATCACCTGCCAAAGAAGCCATTTTCGCTTTGTCCAGTTTCAAAACAGCAATACCATCATTGAAAGCCTTTAGAAAAAGTTTTTTGAATTTATTCATGAGAGAAAGAGGTTAAAAAAACTGATCACGAGCAATTTTACACGCTAACAAATCTACGCGCAACAAAAACAAGATTGCAAAATCTCTAAATCTACTAGAGTTTAGATTACTCTTTTTTAGTTTTTGCATCCTTACCTTCTTCAGCCTTTGCTTCATCAGGAGCAGCAGCTTGTTCAGTAGTTGGGACATCAGCAGCAGCAACAACTGGAGCTTCTTCCTTCTCCTCTCTAGGAGCGACAGCAGTGACAACTACATCTTCAGGATGAGCCATAAGTTTGTATCCTTCTGGCAACGGAATCTCTCCTGCGCGAATAACGCTTGAGAAATCAACTATAGCCGATACATCGACGACAAATGAACGAACCAAATCTTTCGCCAAACATTTAACATGAAGAGCATCCATAGAAACAGTAAGAGTTCCGTGAAGATCTCTAACTGCAGGAGCTGTACCAATAAATTCGAATGGAATTTTCGTCTCAACCTCTTTATTCATATCAACATGTAAGAAATCGATGTGTGTGAAAGTGTCCTGAACAGGATCATAATCAACAGCGTGAATCAAAGCGTGATGTTTTTTACCATCAATATCTAGATCAACGACAGTACTTTTACCAGCGACTTTGAACGCCCTTCTGAAATCTCCATAAGCAACAGCTAATTGCATATTTTCAACTCCTTTTCCATAATATTCACCTGGGACCATTCCCTCATCTCTATAAGCCTTCGCTTTCTTAGCTGGATCTCGAGTAATAACTTTTAGTGTAATGTTTGCCATATCAAAATGTTTCAAGAATTAATTTTGCAGGGGGAATCTTAGAGGAAAACCTCCCTTTATTCAATAGATTTTTGCTTTTAGCTGTTTTTTAATGTAAAATCGTGCGGAAAAAGTCATTAAAAAATACAATTATGTTCGACAAAGCAAAGGATATGTATAAGATTCAAAAAGAGGCCAGAAGAATAAAAAGTGAGCTCAAAAATACTCATATCGAAGCTGAATTGGAAGGCGTCACAGTCACTATAAATGGAGAGCAAGAAGTCATTTCTGTTGTAATTTCCGACGAAGCGTTTGCAAGAGCAACTGAGAAACACAAGATATTGGAAGAAAATTTGGAAAAAGCCTTCAATAAAGCCATCAAAAGATCTCAACAAATCGGAGCCGAGAAAATGAAAGCAATAATGGGAGACACAGGATTTCCAGGACTTGGTGGCGGACAATAAAAACGCGACCAATAAAATAAAGATTTCAAATAACCCCTCAAAATGAGAAAACTTAGCAGTAAAAAGATTGCAGTTTTAGTAATAGCTGGAGCATTGATCTTATGCTTTTTAGGATATTCAAAATATAGCAACGGAGTAAAAACACCTTTAGATAAAGAAAGTACAGAAAAAATCTCAATTATAATAAAGAAAGGAATGTCGGCAGGTGAAATTGCCGAAATATTGGAAGAAAAAGAAATAATTCGCAGTGATTTTTCGTTTTATTGGTACGCAAGATTAAACGATCTCGATAAAAACATAGTTTCAGGAAGATTTATTCTATCCCCTTCAATGACAGTCCAAGAGATATTAACCAAGATTTCTGATGCAAAAGAATCAGAAGCCGTAATTACAATCCAAGAAGGATTGAAAATTCGAGACATTGACGCTCGTCTTACAGAAATGGGAATAATTCAAGAAGGAGAATTTATATCCGCTGTAAAAAACTTTGATGACTATGAAAGATATCCTTTTTTAAACAAGAAATTATTAAAAGAAGACTTAAAACTTGACCTTCCTCTCGAAGGATATCTATATCCTGACACATATTTCCTCGACCCGACAGAATTCACAGCAAACGATTTAATTTATAAAGCTTTAAATAATTTCAAAAATAAAATAAACGAACATCCTGAAATCCTAACTCAATCAAGAATAAAAATGCACGACCTCGTAACTATGGCATCAATAGTAGAAAGAGAAGTCAGAAGTTCAAGTGATCGAAAAACCGTCGCAGGAATTCTTTGGAAAAGACTAAATTCAGGATGGAAACTGGACGCTGACGCGACTCTTTTATACACAAAATTAGACAACAAAATCACATCAAGCGACCTCACCTCAGACAATCCGTACAACACCCGAAAAATCGGCGGACTTCCACCAGGCCCTATCTGCAATCCATCAATCGACTCGATCCTAGCCGCCCTAAATCCGACCGAATCTAGTTATTGGTTCTACTTAACGGCTCGAGATGGTACGACTAAATACGCAGTCTCAAACGACGAACACAACACAAACAAAGCTAAGTATTTGTAAGATTTAACCAATAATCTTTATAGAATATATGTAACTTATTCTAAGGAGTATTTTTAGTAATTCACCAAAATCTATATCCTTACCACTCTCAGGATACACAACTTCAAAAGTAAACAGATCATATCCATCCTTCTTTTCGTGATTACCAGGACGAACGCTAAGTCCAACATTTTTAAAATAAGGCAAAAGTTGCATCAAAACGCCTGTCTGATTAGGAATTTTGGCCTCAACCATAAAAGATTTTGCAGAAGGAACAGAATTAATAATTTTATCAAAAACACTAATATCTCCATGTCCAATCTTAACAAAAAATTCATTAGAAATATTTCCAGCATCACCAATTAATTTTCCTATCCAATAAATAGAATTAATTCTTTCAATAAACGATTTCCCTATAGCCAAAGCCTCTTCGTCAGAAAGCTTTTTTAAGTACCGCCTGATCGTATCTTTCGTTCCTTCATTTTTACAAAAAAGCATCCAACAAGGATCAACGTCAACCTTAGAAGGATCATATTCACCTTTCGTTGATAAACAAGAAACAAAAGAAATTACGGGCTTATCATCATCAACAGAAACAGCCGGAAGAAGATCAAAAGGATCTTTTTCTTCATAAGTTCTATCAACTAAACTATCGTAGAAATGAACTTCCTGCATCCCTATAACAAATTTTTCGTGAACTGCGTTTGCCGCATCAAGATAAGTACTTCCCAACGGAAGTTCTACAACATCTCCATTCGGAGTCGAAAAATAAGTTTTCGGACATAATAATTTTTCATTTGCGAGCTCTATAAAATCAACATCTCTCTTTCTCCTTCTTTTTTCAGCAACTATACTTGTAATAGCTGAAACTATATTTTTCGGCTGTTTATCTGAATGGTGATAAGCAAGAACACCTCTTTGAGCAAGATAAGCATTTCTTTCGTCAATAACTCTAACAGTCACATGCCCACCACAATCTCTGCTAAAACCATCTATAATAATTCCGTTATAAACAAACGTCTTTCCATCTTTAACTAGTTGATCAGAAAAAGCTCTTCCCGGAACAGACTCCCTGGATCCTTCAAATGTTTTATGTTGTTGCATTCTCAAAAGAGAAGGAACTTCACGAGCAACAAACGGAACATCTTCTTCACGAGCGAGGGTGGCAACTATTTCACACATTGGATTCAAATCACTAATTTTCAAATCCCTCATTGATATATCTGAAATCGGCCTACCAATATTTGATATAAATTCATCCAATTCAAGAGGTCTTACATCAACCCTCCTTATTATTTCACTATCAAAAAGTTTGTTATCGGAGAAAACTTTTCTCATTGGATTCTCCAAAGTTTTTCGTACTCTCTCAGAAGACAAATTACGAAAAGAATCCAATAGCAAAGGGTTCAAAACACCGCAACAACAATTCACTAATTTTCTCGTACAATCCTTTACTTCCAAAACTCTTGCAAGTTGAACATAATCCCTTTCTGTCTGGAGAGAAACACTTCTTTGTTTATCAGGAGATTTCCCGGAAATAGTGGACATATTATGAGTACGATCTGGAAGCTTAGTATAAAGAACTCTCAAATCCCCTTCGGCAGTTGTGTAAAGCTGATAATAGGTAGCCTCATCGGCACTATGAAACATTTCAGAATCAAACCTCACCAAATTATCATCCGTTTCCCTAAACTTTGTAACACCACGAACCAAACGATCAACGGTATCTACAAGAATAATCAACTCCTCCTCTCCGACATCACCATCCAACCGATCCAGATACAAATCTGGATCCATTAAATCATTCTGAGTATATCCGGAATAAATCTTAGGACCATCCTCTATATTATCATGCTTATTAAGAGCCAAAACTGAAGCCTTTCCGGACAACCTCAACATATCCAATCCTCCACG
>CAYURU010000013.1:0-5468 GCA_964447085.1 uncultured Candidatus Peribacteria bacterium
TAAACCGTCACGCGAAGAATCGTTCTGCGATCCAATCTACATTGATTTTTGAAAATATTATCTAACACTCCAAACATTTTGTCCGGGACCGTCTCAGTAAGAAAACCTAAATTCCCCATATTTACACCAAGAATCGGGACGTGATGTCGAGGATGGCGACGTGCGATTTTCAAAAGCGTTCCGTCTCCACCGAGCGATATCCCCATATCAATTTTACTCAACAATTGCTCTTTTTTAAGCCCAGAACCTCTCTTTAATAATTTAGCTAAATTCTGATCCAATAAAACATCCTTCCCTTTTTTCTCCAAATATTTCACCAATTTTTCAACCAGTTTTTTATCGTCCAAATCACGCTTGGAAATGAGTCCAACTTTTTGAATATGTTTGCTGTCAAAGGGTTTATCCATAGGTGAGTATTAAATGTTTTGTATTAAATTTATTAAATCGATCCGATCAAATTATATAGTATCTTCGCTGAATTCTCCCAATTAAATTTCTTCGATTGTATTCGTCCCTTATTTTTAAGATCTTTTCTCAAATTTTCATTCGAAATAACTTTCTCCATTGCAAATGCAAACTCTGCCGGACTACGCGGATCGCAATAAATTGCGGCATCGCCAAGAACTTCCGGGATCGACGATACGTTACTTGCGATGATCGGACAACCGGCTTTCATAGCTTCCAGAGGCGGAATCCCAAACCCCTCATAAAGTGAAGGGAAAACAAAAGCTGTCGCAGTGTTATATAAAAAATTCAAATTTTTACTCGTTATATATCCAAGCAAATGAATATATTTTTGCAGATAGTTTTCCTCTATAACTTGAGCAAAATTTGTTTTTCCCCAGCCGGAATTTCCAACTATTATCAGATGATAATTTGGATGTTTTTCGTGAAACATAATAAATGCCTGTATCAATGCTTCATAGTTTTTTCTTGGCTGAATAGTCCCCACACTTAAGAAAAACTCATCCGGGATTGAGGCTTTAACTCTAAATTCTTTTACTTTCTCATCATTCGTATTTGCAGGGAAAAAATCTTCGGAAGCCGAGCAGTATGTCACTTCAATTTTCGTGCCCGGGATTTTGAACTTTCTAATTAAATCTTTCTTTGTATTTTCTGAAACTGCCAGAATTTTTGTTGCTGATTTCAGCGCTTTTTTAATAAATAATTTTTCAATAACTACGGCTTTCTTCTCGTGAAATTCAGGGAACAAAATTGCCGCTATATCGTGAACCGTCACTATTATTTTTATTTTATTTAGAGATACTGCTTTTGCCAACATCGCCGGAATGATAAAACTACTTGGCGCAAAAAATATGTCTAAATTATTCGCCATCACGTCTTTTGCCACAGCTCTATGCCAAAACATTCCTTTTTTTGTGATTATTATCAATTTTGCATTTTTAAATTCTTCAAAACCAGCAATCCCCGAATCGGCATACAAAAAATACTCATTATGACTGTCTTTTTTCAAAAGTTCTCTCGTCATATGAAACGTATAGAACCCCTTCCCTGTTTTTTCTCCGCCGGCCGACCGAATATCAATTCCTATTTTCATAACTCAATTCTATTGTTTTTCTTTGGAATTTGCGAGGTGTTTTGCTATTCTTATGACAGATTAAACGAAATATTATGGCAAATGAACGTTTTGCGGACAGATTGAAGAAGTTACCACTACCTTTTAAGTTTGTCGGAATAGGAAGTTTTCTGACTATTGTTTCGACGATTTTGCCTTGGTATCAGGATTTAGACACATTCAAAACCGGTGATAAATTTATAGGATTGTCTGGTCCGCTTTATCTCCTTGGATTTTTGGTTTTAGCTTTTGCTATAGCTTCTTTTTCTATGACCGCTTATAAATTTTTCAATAAAAAACTACCGAAACTTCCGCTTTCCGAAGAGTATTTCAATATTGCCAGCGGTGCTATGTGCTTGTTCCTTCTTGTTATTGCCAGCAGTATTTATTTTCATCCTAAGTTTGGGGTAAATATCACGATGAAAGAGATCAGATTTGGGATGATGTTAACTTTTCTTGGAAGTGCTATCACTTTGATCGGAGGAATTATGCAAACGAAAAAAAGAGGAATGACCTTTGAAGCCGAGGGAAAACTTGATAAATTGATTGATGTTGATGTTCATAACAGAGTTCAACAGGAAATTCATCCAATTTCTAATCATACTACCGTTTCCAGTCCTGCTTCCGAGCAAGTGGAAATCAAAATAGAATCTAACAACGAACAAAATGTCTTCTGAAAATAATGGGAATCCAGCTTCACCTATTCTTTTTTATTGTAAGGACTGTGGCAAAATCGTAGATACTGAACGTGTTGGCAAGAAATATGTCTATAAATGCAAAATTTGCGGGACCAAGAACGTAGCTTTTGGTACTGATAAAAGCATAAAAAGCTTCTTTAGAATTCCTGAAGAGAAAGAACCTTTGGATCAGAAAATCTCTATTGATAGCGTAAAAAAAGAGGAAAAGGCTTAGTTGAATCTCAGGTAAATTCCAGATTAATTCTAGGAGAATTCAATGGAAGCCTGCGATGACGGTTTTTGGCTAAAACTTCAGAAAAATTTAATAAAAAGTTCAGAAATATTTAAGGGAAATATTAAAAATATTTTAAGTTTTTGAAAGTTTTTTTTGAGGGACGGAGTGTAGAATTTTAGTATTAATAATTTTATTAGTATGAATAATTTTGGCTGTATCAAATTCGATGATTCAAATTATCCGGCTCAATTGAAGAATCTCAAAAATCCGCCTAAACAGATCTTTTATAGAGGAAATTTAAATTGTCTGGATGATGTCCTTGTGTCTTTTGTGGGGACTAGACGGGCTAGTTGCTATGGGAGATATTGCGCTAATAAACTTATAGAAGAATTGTCCTTGTGTGGAGTCGTCGTGGTGTCCGGACTAGCTAGTGGAATTGATACTATTTGCCACAAAGCCGCTCTTAAAAACGGACTCAAAACGATAGCCGTCTTCGGAACGCCTCTTGATATCGTTTTCCCAAAAGAAAACGAAAAACTTGTTAAAGAAATTATTGATAACGGCGGGCTTATTCTTAGTGAATACCCTACCGATACTTTGATGCAAAAATATTTTTTCCCTGAGCGAAATAGGATTGTCGCAGCTTTGAGTTTGGCTACAGTTATAGTGGAAGCGCCTGAAAAATCAGGCGCGTTATTGACTGCAAATATAGCTATGGATATAGGAAGAGAGGTTTATGCCGTCCCTGCTGATATCAATTCAAAGAATTCTCTCGGATGCAATAAACTCATACAAAATGCTGGCGCGAAAGCTGTTATATCCGGGGCCGACATAATTTCGGATTTAAAACTCCAGCCATCTATTTTCCGAAATGTTTTGAAAAATAAAAATAGAGAACTTGATCTGGATGATTATGTTAAAAAAATCTATTCCGCAATATCCAGTTCTCGCCCCACGAGTATTGAACAAATTGTAAAAAAAACCGGTTTTGATATTCAAAAAATCAATAAAGCTTTGTCTCTTTTGGAAATAAATTTCCTAATTACTTCGTTAAGCACAGGAGCATATTTGAAAACAGGCTAACCGCTGTTATAATTCGGATATGAAAATGCTTCTTAGAACTCCTCATCTAAACAAAGACGGCCGAGTGTTTTCTTGGGTCAGTCTTTTGTATGCTTTTGGGATGGGACTTCTTTTGCCTATTTTCCCAAATTTCATTGAATCTATTTTGAAGAATGAAGCATTGGTGGGATATTTCTATTCGCTTACTTCCGTAGCGATGATTTTAGCGGGAATTGTGTCCGCTTATTTTTATAAAAAATTTTCCCGAATCAATTTACTGTATTTCTTCTTACTAACTATATCTCTAACGACTTTTTTCTTTGTATTTGTTGGAACTGTTTACAATCTTTTACCACTTGAATTCCTTAGAATTTTTTCCGCTTTGATAATTTTTATAAGCCTTTCTTTGATGGTCAGAGATTTCACCGCACCAAAAAATCTTGAAAAAACTGAAGGAGTTTATTTCTTATTTAATAATATCGGATGGTTTGTAGGTCCTGTCGTCGGAGGAGTTTTGGCTAAATATGGCGGATACGAATTGGTCTTCGTTCTCTCTGGTTTTTCTTTTATTGCCGCACTTATTTATGTCATTCATCAACAACTTATAAAAAGACATCCTGATTTACTCAAGCCAAGAGTCAGCATTGCAACCGCAGTCAAAGAGAACAGATTTAAATCTTTTTTCCTCAATAAAAATCGAGCAAAGGCATATGCTGTTTTGATGGCGTATTGTATGTGGCTTTCTTTGAAAGTAGTGACTGTTCCTCTGTTCGTAAAAGATATGGGATATGGTTCCGATATGTCAGGACTTATACTTTCATTAGCAATTATTCCTTTTATTTTATTTGAAGTTCCCGTTGGGGTGTATGCGAGTAAACACGGATTGAAACTGCCTATCGGGACTGGATTTTTGATAATAGCCGCTTGTTTGTTTCTTATTTTCTTGTCGCCTTGGTTTTATTTAGACGCTTTTCTTATAATACTGGCGAATGTCGGGGCTTCGTTGATTGAGCCTTTAACAGACGTTTATTTTTATAAAAATGCGACCGAAGATGAGGCTTATAATATGTATGGAATTTTTGCTACCGCTCAACCCGCCGGAAAATTTTTAGCTCCATTTATGGTCTCAACAATATTCCTATTCCTGCCTTTTAGTTGGGCTTATGGGATATTCGCTGTTTTCTTTGCCGGATTTGGAATTTTTATACTTCGGAAACTTTAACTGTTCTATAGACTTCATCTATCGTTGTAAGTCCTAGTGCCACTTTTCTGTAGCCGTCTTCATGCATAGTTGTAAATCCTTGTTTACGAGCTTCTTCCATTATCTTGTGGTTAGGAGCTCTATTCAAAATCAACTCTTCCATTTCATCTGTAACTGTACACATTTCAGCTATTACAAGACGTCCTAAAAATCCCGTGTTACTACATTCCGCACACCCAACTGAATGATAAACTTTCTCAGGAGTTGTTGGTACAAGAGCTGGATTCGTCTTTTTTAAATCTTCAAATGCTTCTTCAAATTTTTGTTTTTCTTCAGGCGTAATTTGTTCTAGTTTTCCGCATTTCTTACATATTCTTCTTACAAGTCTTTGCGCTATCAATGTATCAAGCGCCGGAGCTACGAAGAATGGTTCCATCCCCATATTTATAAGACGAGGAATACTTTCCAAAGCACTATTCGTATGCAATGTAGCCAACACGACGTGTCCTGTAAGAGCCGCTTGCGCAGCAGTATTTGCCGTCTCCAAATCACGAATCTCACCGATCATCACGATATCAGGATCTTGACGAAGAATTGATTTAAGACCACTGGCAAAATCATAATTATGCGCTTCGCTTACTTGAGATTGAACGATACCATCGATGTGATACTCAATAGGATTTTCAAGTGTGATAATTTTTTTATCAGGCGTATTCA
>CAYURU010000013.1:5568-12776 GCA_964447085.1 uncultured Candidatus Peribacteria bacterium
ATGTGATACTCAATAGGATTTTCAAGTGTGATAATTTTTTTATCAGGCGTATTCATTCCTTGTAGAAGTGAATAAAGAGAAGTTGTTTTACCTGATCCTGTAGGTCCTGTGATCAAAATCATTCCGTGTGAAATTTCCAATAATTTTTGTAGTTTTTCCAAATGATTTCCGTCAAATCCAAGATCTTCAAATGATGTAAATTTTTTACCGCTGTCCAAAAACCTACATACAATTGATTCTGAATTTTCTGTCGGAATGACGGACACACGAACATCAATTTTGCGATCGTTGTAGTTGAATGAATAACGTCCGTCCTGTGGCACGTCATTCACGTTCAATTTCATTCTTGTCTGATATTTAACCTGATTCAAAATATTTTTATATACCGTAGGGGTAATATCAAAAACTTTATAGAGCACTCCATCAATTCTAAATCGCACTCTCACTTGATTCTCCTCAGGCTCATAATGAACGTCTGATGCTTTTGTTCGCATAGCCCCGATATTGATTAAATTCACACCTTCTTCCGCCGTGACTGTTGGAATTTTTTTTGCGAGGTCTTGAAGTTCCGCAATTTCTTTTTCATAAGTTTTAATTTTCGCTTCTTCAACTGACTCTATAATTTGTTTTTCTTTATATACAAGAAGCGAATTGTATTTTTCTATCACCTCCAAAATTCCGCTCTGTGAAGCCAAATTTATATTCAATTTAAAACCTTGAGCGCGAAGAGATTCCAATATTTTTTGTGTCTCTGGATCTTCTGGATCCACGACCGCCACTCTTAATTTATCTCCAAATTTAAAGAAACTAACTATTCTTCCTTTCTTCGTATCTTCGAAAGGAATCAATTTCATATAGTCAGGATTCAAAGGCGTCTTCCCAATATTCACATATGAAATATTTAACGCCTCAGCTTTTTTGAGGGTGTCTTTCTCCTCAAAATCACGATTGATTCCTTGGAGTGCGAGAGTACGCTCTGTTTCTTGTTTTTCTTTTAATTCTTCATCTGTTTTCATTTCCGCTTTTTCGTCTGCAAGAGTTTGAGCTGTTGATACTCGGCGTTTTTTGGAAGGGTCCGCAATAAAATCCAAAGTGTTTTTGTCGTCACCTTGAGATATTTGCTGAGAACTATCTTGAGCTCCTTGGGCTCCGCTTTGGGCTCCTCCTGATTGTGTATTTTCGTCTGCCATTTGTTTTTATATTTCTTTTTTGGGAACAGCGGCAAATTAGAATATTATTCTCTTTGCCATATCTGTTAAGTATATCACAAAAAAGGCAAGCCGTGTAGTACAGAGGGCTTGCCAGATTTGTTGTTTATGTTTGATAGGTTTTCGCGCGCGATTCTTGAGTGTTGCGCGGAGTTCGTGATCAGTTCGCGCGGTCCGAGTGATAGCAATTCGTGTGTTTCACGGAGATTGTAGTTTCCCGGAGATTGCAGTTTCACGAAAGCGGCTCTTTATAGAGACTTCATCGCAGACACGATAGCTTCTGCTGATTCTGCATCAATTCCTTCAACTTGAGATAAATCTTTCACAGACAACCCTTTTAATTGCTCAATCAATGTCAGATTTGCGGCTGTAAGCTTTTCAGCGACTTCAGGAGCAAGATTTAGAAGTTCGATTGTTTGAGTCTTCTTTTCTTCTTCTGTTGGACCTTCTTTTTTGGCTACGGTTGCCGCTGCTTCTCCTGTGAGATCACTTATATCCAAGATATCAATTTCCCAACCTGTTAAAATTGAAGCCAAGCGAACGTTTTGTCCCATTTTACCAATGGCTAGTGGGCGTTGATCGCTTTCTACGTAAACGGTCGCGTGTTTTGTTTGATCGTTTAGCATAATTTTAGCAGTTTTTGCAGGAGCAAGCGCTGCCTTTAGATAGTTTTCTTGATCCTCTGACCATTCAATAATATCGATTCTTTCACCATTTAATTCATCCATTATGTTCTGTACGCGAACACCTTTTTGTCCGACACAAGAACCGATTGGGTCGATCTTGTCATCGCTAGAGAAAACTGCAACTTTGCATCTTACTCCAGGATCGCGAGCGATTGATTTGATCTCAACTACTCCTGATTTTACTTCCGGAATTTCAAGTTCGAGTAATTTTCTAACCAAATTTGGATGAGTTCTTGAAATCAAAAGTTGCGGACCTTTTGTAGTTTTAACTACTTTGTCCAAATACAATTTGATTCTTTGCCCTGAATAATATTTCTCGTTTCGAATTTGTTCACTCATAGGGAGATTTGCAGTGATTCGGTTGTCGAGGTTTACATAAATATCGTTACCATCGACTCTGTGAACGACCGCATTTATCATCTCGTTTTCACGATCTTTGAATAGGTCATACATCATATCACGCTCAGCTTCTTGTATTCTTTGGATAATAACTTGTTTTGCTGATTGAGCGGCGATTCTTCCAAATTCTGCAGGAGTGACGTCTATCTTAATTTTATCTCCGACTTTTGCTTTTTTGTCATATTTTTTAGCTTCGGTTTCAGTCATTTGAAGATCTTCAATTTCTATCTTTTTTACAACTTCTTTTACCAAGAAAATTGTTGCTAAACCTGATTTTTCATCGAGTTCAACATCAATCTCCTGATCTTTTGTACCGTAGTCTTTTCTGTACGCTGTGCGAAGAGCAGCCTTGATCGTCTCTATTACCTTATCGCGAGGAATGTTTTTTTCGTCGCAAATTTGATTTATTGCGGCAAGAAACTGTGTTTGCATATTTAATGGTTAGTGATTTGTAATATTTGTATAGAAAAAACAGAATCTTTATCTAAGATCCTGTCTAATAATCATCTCTATATTGCGTGGTGATTGTACCAGCGATCTATAACTTTGTAAATAGCATCAATCTTAAACCCTCTGGAAGAAAGAAACCTCATAGCCTTTTCTTTTTGTTTTTGAGGTGGGTATTTTTGAATTGTTTTTAGTTTTTTCTTGAGGGCTGATTCAGCCAAAGATTCTTCGTCTATATCTTTTTCTTCCAATACGCGCTCAGCTAATTCTGGGTGAATACCTTTGCGCTCCAATTCACGCTTAAGAAGAAATCGCCCCCTCGGACGAAACGCAGTTCTGTTGTCTATGAAGTCCAAACTAAACTGCGTGTCGTCTAAGTATCTCAACTCCTTAAGTCGTCCTAAAACCTTTTTGATCGAATCTTCTATCTCTTGCTCACTTGCCGAAGATAAAATATCCGCATCATCGTCTTCTAATCGAGATTTACCTTCGATAATTTTCTTTTTTTCTTTGGATACAAACTCTTGGATTTTATTTTTTAGTTTGAGCACCGTGTACATCCGTTTTGAAACCAGAGAAAGTGCTTTTTGTAAAAATAAATCATAGAGTTTATCCATCTTTATTCTGTTATTTCGCCTGTTGCATCATCTACTGCTTGAACAGCTCCAACTGCACCTACTTCATCAGCGTCGTTTGCTCTTTTTGTATATTCGTCTTTGATCGCCTTTTCCAATTCGTTCATAATTTTCTTGTTTTGAAGAAGGAAATCTTTCGCGTTTTCGCGACCTTGTCCGAGCTTCGTATCGTTGTAAGAGAAGAATGCCCCAGCTTTTCTGGCAATATTATACTTGATAGCTAAATCTACTATCTCACCAGCGAGAGAAATACCGCTATTGTACATAATGTCGAATTCTGCTGTCCTGAATGGTGGAGCAATTTTGTTTTTTACAACTTTTACTCTGACTCGCGCGCCGATTAATGTCTTACCATCTTCATCTGATCCTTCAATCTTGCCAGCACTTCTGATATCCATTCTAACTGAAGCATAAAATTTCAAAGCTTGACCACCGGTAGTCGTCTCAGGATTTCCAAACATAATACCGATCTTCATTCTAATCTGATTCAAGAAAATGACTGTAGTGCGAGACTTACTAACAACCGCTGTGAGTTTGCGAAGAGCCTGACTCATCAAGCGAGCTTGTAAGCCCATATGTGAGTCTCCCATATCTCCTTCGATCTCAGCGCGTGGAGTAAGAGCTGCTACAGAATCTACAACTATCACGTCTAATGCATTCGACCTAATGAGAGTCTCGACTATATCAAGCGCTTGTTCTCCGGAATCCGGCTGTGAAAGTAGAAGATTGTCCACGTCTACACCAATCTTGCGTGCATAAACAGGATCAAGTGCGTGCTCAGCATCTACGAATGCACATGTGCCTCCGTTTTTCTGAGCTTCCGCTATCACGTGTAAACTGAGAGTTGTCTTACCAGAACTTTCTGGGCCGAAAATTTCAACAATTCTTCCTCTTGGAACTCCACCACCCAAAGCTAAATCCAAAGACAAAGATCCTGTACTAATAGTTTCTATGCTTGTATGAGTGGCTTCGCCCATTTTCATAATTGAACCTTTTCCAAATTCTTTTTCAATTTGTGAAAGGGCTAGTTCAATCGCTTTCTTTTTTGCCAAATCTACTGTTTGGTCTTTTTTGTGTTCGCTCGCCATTTGTAATGAGGGTTAAAATATACGGAAGCTTTCTAACTCTTGTTTTGACGCTGGAATGTAGCGTCTTTTGTTATCGTTTGAGTTCTAAGCTTCTAAATTGCTTAAGCTTGGGCCAAGTATAGGTGAGCGCTTACTCACCGTCAAGTGTTTTTGCAAAAAACTACTTGCATTTTACACCGTAGATCTTAAAAAAAACTTTCAAAAACTATAATTTTTCCTAAAATTTTTCTTAAACTTTTCTAATTAAGCAATTGTTCCAACAACCTGAGCTTTAAAACCTCTTTCCTCAATTATAGACATTGTTTTCTCCTGTTCGTTTGGACTTACTACTAGGATCATTCCGAGACCCATATTCCAAGTTCTATAAGCCTCTTCATCAGATACGTTTCCAAGTTTTTGCATAAGAGCCATTTCTTCAGATGGAGCTGGTAAGTTCCAGTTTACTTTTGCTCCTGTCTTCTTGGTTACACGCGCGAAATTTTCATATATTCCTCCGCCTGTGATGTGAGCAACGCCCTTCAATGTGACTTTACTTGGCTCGCGGTATCGGCCGTGCAATTCCATTATAAGAGTGTGATAAATAGTGGATGGAATCAAAACAACATCGCCCCAAGTTTTACCTTTGTATTTCTCGCCTTCATAAGGTGCCTTCACCCAATCTTCACCAAAATTTTCTTTCATTACGTGGCGGACAAGAGACATTCCGTTTGAACGGAAACCATCGTTAGCAAGACCAATAAGAACATCTCCTGAAGTGATTTTTTCTCCTGTAATTCGTTTCGTTTTCTCCATCACACCAACCGCTGTCGCATTCCAAACATAGCCGTTTAGGGCTGCGCCTAGTTCAGCGATCTCTCCACCTGGGATTACAATTTTATGTTCCGCGCAGGCTTTCCCCAGTCCTTCCATCATTATTTTTATTTGTTCAGGTTTGACTTCGTCTACGTCAATTGTGTTTGAAATTGAAATACATTCAGCTCCTGCGCACGCTGCGTCATCCGCAACCATCGCAACTAAATCGTATCCGATCGTATCAAATTTTTGCATCCGTTCAGCGACCTCCATTTTCGTTCCTATTCCATCGTCATTTTGAACGAGATAAAAATCGCCCATATCAAGCGCGCCGGTGAATCCACCGTCATCTTTGATCGGTTCTCCAATCATTCCTGCTCTTGATGAAAAAGTTTTTTTCGCGTTTTCGTAAGCGATTTCTGATGAGGTGTCGCCTTTATCTATATTTACTCCTGATTCTGCGTAAGTTGCCATAGTATTTTAAGGTTATTAATTTTTAGATAGAGTCCCGGACTTAATCGTATTCCGCACTAGTCTTATCGCTTATAATCTGTCCGTGTTCAAGCTTAATGACCCGTTTTTTAATTGCGTTGACTATTGATTTGTCGTGAGTTGCAAGAATAACGGTTGCTCCGTCTGCGTTTATCTTATGAAGAAGATCAATTATATTTCGAGAATTATCTTCGTCGAGATTCCCTGTAGGCTCGTCAGCAATAAGAATTTGTGGTGCGTGAATAAGCGCTCTCGCTATTGAAACACGTTGTTTTTCACCTCCTGAAAGTTGACGT
Source organism: uncultured Candidatus Peribacteria bacterium (assembly GCA_964447085.1). Lineage (GTDB taxonomy): Bacteria > Patescibacteriota > Gracilibacteria > UBA1369 > LOWO2-01-FULL-3 > DAONBD01. The sequence continues at coordinate 11,612 of CAYURU010000013.1, forward strand.
GGATAATGATTTCTTAATGTTTCCAAACCTGTTCTTTGCATAGCATCAACAACTTTTTGTTGGATCGTTGATTTCTCGTATCCGCAAACTTCTAATGCGAATGCTATGTTTTCGAAAACTGTTTTTCTCGGAAGAAGTTTGTAGTCTTGGAAAACCACTCCGACTTTACGACGATAATTTTGTAGCTCTGAAGCTGAAGCTCTTGTCACCTTAAAATCACCAACTTTTACATCTCCATCACTTAAATGTTCAACGCCAAGAAGCGCGTGAATAAGCGTAGTTTTACCCGCGCCTGACGGACCGACTATGCACACAAAATCGCCTTTTGGAATTTCAAAACTAACATTATCCAAAACAACACTCTTTCCATATCTTTTTGTGACATTCAAAAATTGAATCATTGGTAAGTTTAAATACGGCTGTCAGTATATAGAATGGAGATCGAGTCGGCAAATTTAGTTGAGTCAGCAAATTTGCCTATGTCGGCAAATTTAGTTCATCTTTGTGGACTTGTCCTAGCTGAATTGACAATCCCCCATAGTAAAACATTGATAAACCTTGTAAATTCTTCCGTAGCAAAAATTAACCGTTCCAGTACCTCATCATATTCTTTGTTTTCTATAGGATTTAATCCGAGTTCTGCTCTGGTTTTGTTCATCACTTCATTTATTCCACCTTTTCGGCCACCAATCTTATCAAAAAAATCCTTGTATTTGCATAATGCGCAGAAATAAATGTTCCATTCATCTGAACGATTTAAGCATTGTCTAATACTTTGTCGTGCAATATTAGATAAGGCCTTATTTTCTTGGACTTTGTTCGGGAATTGATTAAAATCTTTTTTCTTCAAAATTTCATCTATAATTAAATCCATAGTTTCCAATGGTAATAACCAACCCTTTGCATTAGGCTGATTAATGATTTTTCCCACAATATTCGGCCCATAAAGAAAATCACCAAAACCAAAATAATCTTTTAATCTTGGGTTTGCTGTAAGACTTGGAGTCCTCTGTGTTGGCACATCTAATTTTCCATTTTCCAATCCGCTCATTTATTTAGTTTTAACTTTTGGAGGTGGAGTCTATATCTTTTCTTCAATTTAGACAACTCTATTTGTGGAACTTTTCGTGGATTTCGCGGAGGGCTTTGTTCGTGACGTGGGTGT
>CAYURU010000014.1:0-12429 GCA_964447085.1 uncultured Candidatus Peribacteria bacterium
CAAATAAAATAAGCACTGGAGCTTCTGTTTTTTGGCTTTCTGCACCTGTATCAATTGTGTCTGGGGTTATTGTGGCTGTCGTATTTGTGTCTATCACGTTTGTATCTGTGATATTTGTGTTCTCACTTGTGTATTCGTCTGTTTTTTGAATTTCCATATGTGTTGTTTTAAATTTTAATTATGGGCGACATCTTATATCTTCGGTCAAAATTTCTCAATAGATTCGTAAATGTATTTGTGACTGGGTTTACAAATTTTGCGATTCCGTGGGATTGTTTTCAGAAATCGAATCTCTAAACTTGGATTTCTAAGTTTGAAATAAAAGCGTAGTTCTCTTAATTAATTTTTTAGAATTAACTTTTTGGGGAAATTATCCCTTTTTCTTCTAATGTTTTTTCTGTCAAAAGAGCTACTTCTTCGATTGTTCCTTCTCCGTCAATTTCTATCAATTTGTCTTTATAAACTTCAATTGCGGGAACTGTTTCTTTGTCGAATGCTTCTAAGCGAACTTTTATCGCTTCTAAATTGTCATCGGCTCTGGTTGTGAGAGGTGCGCCGCATTTGGCGCAGGCATTTTCCTTGTATGAAGCGGGATAAACTTCTTTGCAACTTGAACATATTTTGCGAGTTGTGAGGCGGCGCAAAGCTGTTTCTTTTGAGATATTTATTAATAAAGCTTTGTAATCTCTTCCGTTTTTTTCCAAAAGAGCGTTTAGAGAATTTGCTTGTTCGATCTTGCGCGGGATTCCGTCAAATAACACGCTTTTCCCAGCGGGTAATTTATTTATGAAGTTTTCAACTATTTCCATTACAACTTCATTTGATACTAATTTCCCTGATTCAATAATCTCTTTTACTTTTTTGCCAAGCTCTGAATCTTGCGTAGCCAACTCTCGCAAAGCTGCGCCAGTTTCAAAAATTTCCAGTCCAAAATCTTCGGCTACACGTTTGCCGACAGTTCCTTTACCAGCACCTTGCATTCCAAACATTATGAGGTCCATATTAATGAGAGTATTAATAAAATTTATTGTAGTCGTGCATTATCAATTGTGCATTTATTTTGCGAATGATTTCGAGGACTGTTCCTGCGATGATGATCATTCCAGCTCCGGAAATAAGCATTGGAACTGAACCGATTGATAATGAACTAAACAATGATTGTATTAATACCGGAAGAACGGCGACTATTGCTAAGAAGATTCCTCCGAAAAGATTTAATCTGTTTGAAACTTTTCCTATATATTCAGCAGTTTGTTTTCCTGGGCGAATGCCTGGGATATAACCTCCACGTTTTTGAATATTTTCAGCAACTTGTTCAGGCTGGAAAACAATTGAAACATAGAAATATGTGAATCCTATGATTAAGGCGAAGTAAACTATCATATATGTAGGACTGTTCATTTGGAATAGGGAAGTCATCTGTGCTGCCAATGTTCTCATCCATTCAGAGGTAGCTCTTGATAAAAATTGTCCCAAAATTGCAGGGAAACTTACTAATGAAACTGCGAAGATTATAGGTATCATTCCCGCTTGGTTGATTCTGATAGGTAGGTGAGATTGATCACTACCGGCACGAACTCCACGACCTGCGTATGTGACAGGAATCCTTCTTTGTGCTTCTGTTACCAATATAATTATAGTTGTTAGAATAACTGTGAGTAGTAGCATTATTACAAATGGAATCACTTTTGATTCATCTGCTTGAGCAAGAAATAATCCTTGTCCTACTATTTGTGGAACTTGTGAAATAATACTTGTGAAGATCAAAATTGATACACCATTTGAAATCCCTTTTTCTGTGATTTGTTCACCAAGCCATACTAGAAGAAGTGTTCCCGCTGTGATTGTAAGCATTGTTGTGATTATAATCAGCGGATTTCCAATATCTGATATGATTGGGATTTGTGATTGAGAATTTAGAAGAGCGATCATTCCATAAGATTGAAAGAAAGCTAACGGCAATGTGAGCCATCTTGTATATGAATTGATTTTTCTTTGTCCTGCCTCTCCTTCTTTTTTTAAATCTTCTAATTTTGGGATAACAACTGTAAGAAGTTGCATGATGATTGATGCATTGATATATGGAGAAAGTCCCATCAGTAGAATTGAAAAATTCTTAGCGCTACCTCCTGTTAGGATTGAAAACACGCCGAGAATCTGATTCTTATTGATAATGGCTTGAATAGCTTCTCTGTCTGCGCCTGGCACAGAAATTTGAGCTAGTAATCTATAAATAGCTACTATCAATAAAGTGAATAGGATCTTGTTTCTAATGGATTTAGAATTCCAGATTTGTTTGAGATAACTTACCATTGTGAGTGAGGTTATGCTTTAGATTTAGCTTTTTTAGCTTGTTCTCCAGCTCTCACTTTTGGTTGTTTTTTCACATCTGGCTCTTTTGCTTTGACTAGATTTACTTTTCCGCCAGCTTTTTCGACTTTCGCGATAGCGCTTGCAGAAGCCTTGTGAATAGTGACTGTGATTGCTGAAGCAATTTCGCCTTCGCCAAGAAGTTTATACTTTTTTAGTGATTTTGTAAGGTCAATTTCTCCGTTTTTAGCTACTTTCTCTAGATCTACTACGTTGATTGCGATGTAATCAATCCTATTTGGATTTCTGAATCCGTGTAATTTTGGCATTCTTCTGAAGATAGTTGACTGACCTCCTTCAAATCCAGGACCTTTATGTCCTTTACCTGAACGAGCTGTTTGTCCTTTACCTCCTTTTCCCGCTGTTGTTCCAAGTCCTGAGCCAGGTCCTCTTCCGAGAATTCTTCTCTTTTTCTTAGGTAAATTTCCTTTTATTTCTAGTAATGTCATTTCAAATTTAGGTTATTTTGTTTCCGGTGCTTTTGTTTCAGGTTTTGCCTTTGGTTGTGGTTTTGATGCAGGTTTTTTCTCTTCTTTTTTTTCTTCAACTTTTACTTCTGGTTTTGGTTGAATTTTTGGAGCTTGTTTCTTTTTTGTACTGAAAGGTGTGTCTTGCAATTGTTGTAGAGCCATAATTGTTGCTCTTGCATTTGCAATCTTATTCTTTGTTCCAAAACATTTAGAAAGAACATCTTTTATTCCTGAAAACTCAACTACTTTTCTGACCGTGCCTCCAGCGATGATACCTGTACCTTGAGCTGCCGGCATAATCAATATTTTTGCGCTCTTATATTTAACTTCTGTTCTATGAGGGATTGTTGTCCCATCCATTTTTACGACAATCAAATTCTTCTTAGCGTCGTGGATAGCTTTTTGGATTGCTCCTACTACTTCTTCTGATTTTCCTATTCCTATACCAACTTTTCCGTTTCTATTTCCAATAACTACCGTCGCTCTAAAACGCATACGACGTCCACCTTTTACTACACGTGTAACTCTAGCAATCTGTAGAACTTCTTCTTCAAATTCTTTTACTTCTTTTACAGGTGAATTTTTATTGAAATGTTTACTCATTGTGATTTTTTTGGTTTATTGCCTATTAAAATTTTAAGCCGCCCTCTCTCGCTCCGTCTGCAAGGGCTTTTACTCTACCGTGATATTGATAACCGTTTCTATCGAATACAACTTCAGTTATTCCTTTCTCAACAGCTTTTTTTGCAACAGCTATACCAACTTCCTTAGCTTGTTCTGTTTTTGTTCCTTTAGCTATTTTCTTGCTTGATTCTGATGCTAGGGTCTTATGTGTCGTGTCATCTATTAATTGTGCATAAATTTCACTCAAACTTCTGAATACAACTAATCTTGGACGTTCAGCTGTTCCAGAAACAATTTTTCTGATTTTCGTGTGTCTTCTCTGTCTTTTTTGTACCTTTTCGTTTTCCATTATTTAAAATGTTTATTGATGTTATTTACCTGCTGCTGCAGTTTTACCTGCTTTTCTAACGATGTGTTCTTCTAAGTATTTAACTCCTTTTCCTTTGTATGGTTCCGGTGGTCTGAATGATCTGATTTTTGCTGCGACTTCTCCTAATGCCTCTTTGTCTATTGATTTGATAACAATAATTGCTTTGTTGTCCGGATCGTCTTCAAATTTAACGTTGTCTGGTGCTTTGAAGTCGATTGGGTGAGAAAATCCAAGATTTAAAGTGATCTTGCTTCCGGCTGTTTTGAATCTGTAACCAACTCCGATAACTTCTAGTTTTTTAACATATCCTTTTGTAACTCCAATTATCATATTGTTGATCAAAGTTCTGAAAAGTCCGTGTAATCCGTGGTCTTCGTATAAGTCGCTGTTCAATTTGATATTCAAAACTCCTTCTCCTTTTTCAACACTAACTTTTGGATTTATAACTCTATTTAATGTTCCCAATGGTCCTTTTACAGTTATTGCATCGCCGTTGATTGTGATTTCAACTCCTGCTGGGACGACTATTGGTAATTTTCCGATTCGTGACATAATTTAATGTTTTTATTTGGATTAATATACTTCACAGATAACCTCTCCTCCGATGTTTGCTTTTTTAGCTTCATCGCTTGTCATCAATCCTTTTGATGTAGATACGATTTGGATTGCTGTGCCACTTCTAATTGTTTTCATATTCTCTTTGCCTTCATATATTCTTTGTCCTGGTTTAGAAACTCTTTTTAAATTTAAAGGTCTTGTTTCGTCTAATGTGATAATTAATTCAGGGAATTGTTCTTCTGTAACTTCGTATTTAACAATGAATTTTTTGTCTAATAAAATTTTCAAGATGTTCTCTTTGATCTTTGAATATGGTGCACTGCACACTGTAAGGTCAGCTCTTGAAGCATTCCTTATTCTTGTTAACAAATCTGCTATTGGGTCTGTTGTCATTTGGTTTGTAATTAGTATTCGTTAGTTGATTGATTTTTGTTTTGTATGGGCAAAACTTTTTTGCCTACCAAGATGATTTTGTAACTCCTGGGATCTTTCCAGCTCTAGCTAATTCTCTGAAGCAAATTCTGCACATATCGAATCTTCTCATGTATCCGTGTCCTCTCCCGCAAAGCTTGCATCTGTTGTAAACTTTTGTTGGGAATGTTGGTTCCTTTCCTGCAGCTATTTCTTTTTGCAATCTTTCTTTGCCTGCTCTTTGCTTATTGTGTAATGCGATTCTTACCATAGTGGTGTTATTTTTATTTAGGGGGCAGTTTTATTTTGCCTCTTTAAATGGGAAATTAAATGCTTTGAGTAATGCTAATCCTTGTGCATCGTCTTTTGCTGTTGTCGAGATCGTAACTTGTATTCCGTGTAAATGTAGAACGTCATCTGGATTGATTTCTGGGAACATAATATGTTCTTTGAATCCCATTGAGTAGTTTCCGTGTCCATCGAATGCTCTTTGTGATAATCCTCGGAAGTCTCTTACGCGGGGGAGTGTGATGTTGATAAGTTTGCTGAAGAAGTCATACATTCTTCTTCCTCTCAAAGTTACCATTATTCCAACTGGCACTCCTTCTCTTGTCTTAAAGTTTGAAATTGATTTTCTTGCTTTTGTGACGACTGGTTTCTGGCCTGCAATCTTCGTGACGTTTTCAACTATGTAGTCGAAATCTTTTCCTTGTCTCGTGATGATTGAACCAATACCTACGTTAATAGTGATTCTTTTAAGCTTTGGAACAGCATTTGCGTTTTTTAGGCCAAGCTCTTTTTTTAACGCTGGTGCGATTGTTTTTTTGAACTGTGTTTGTAAATCTAATGGTGTCATGATTATTTCTTTTGTTTAGAACTTGTTTTGTGAGATGTAGCTATTGAATCAACTGTGTCTCCACATTTTTTGCATATTCTTTGTTTCTTGCCGTTCTCTAATTTCTTGTATGCAACGCGGGTTGCTTTTCCACATTTTGGGCAGAGAAGCATTGCTTTTGAAGAATTCATTGGAGCTTCGAACTTGATACGTTCGCCTGCTTTTGTAGATGATTTCTTAACATGCTTAGTGACTAGATTGATTTTTTCAATAGTAACTTTGCTTGAATTCGTAAATAGTTTCAAAATTTTTCCTTTTTTACCTTTATCTTTTCCAGATAGAATCTGTACTGTATCTCCGAGTTTAAGTTTCATAATACTTCTGGTGCTAATGATATAATTTTTTGGAATCGATCTCTTAATTCGCGAGCTACCGGTCCGAACACACGAGTACCTTTTGGCATCAAGTCTGCTCCGATTATAACTACAGCGTTGTCATCAAATCTGATATATGAACCGTCTTTTCTTTTTAATTCTTTACTTTGGCGTACGATCACAGCTTTTTGAACTGATTTCTTTTTTACTACACCACGTGGGGAAGCATCTTTGACTGATACAACGATGACGTCTCCAATGTATGCATAGCGTTTTCTAGTGCCTCCTAAAACTTTGAAGCATCTTACGCTTTTAGCGCCTGTGTTGTCTGCTACTACTAGATTTGTACCTGCTTGAATCATTTTTGTGGCTGGTTAACTGTCCAACATTTTAGTTTACTCAATGGTCTTGTCTCATAAAAAGTGACTGTATCTCCAATCTCATATTTTTTATTTTCTGGATTATCGACGTGATATTTTTTTGTAACCATATATCTTTTCTTGTACTTTGGATGAGTCTTGTATGCCGCAACTGTGACTATGATAGTCTTCTCTTGTTTTGTCGATGTTACTGTTCCTTGTTTAGACCTCATTATTTTTAAGTTTAAGAACTGTTTTAATTTGAGCAATATATTTCTTTGTGTTTGCAATCATATGATTTGATTTTGATTGCCCTGTTCGTACTTCAAGTTTTACTTTGAATAAATCTTTTTGTGCAGTTTCTATTTCCTCCTGCAACTTCTTTGCATCCATTTTTGTTAATTCTTCGTATGTTAACATAATCAATTAATTATTATTTTTGCTAATGTATTTGCATACAACTGGCAATTTGTGTCCTGCTAGTGTTAATGCTTCTTTTGCTTGATCTTCAGGAATTCCCTCCATTTCAAATATAATTCTACCTGGCTTAACTATTGAAACGAAGAATTCCGGTGAACCTTTACCTCCTCCCATCGGTACTTCTAGAGCTTTTCTAGTAATAGGTTTGTGTGGGAATATAGTAATCCAGATTTTTCCTCCTCTTTTCGTATATCTTGATAATACTTTTCTGGCTGATTCAATTTGTCGTGATGTTACTTCACTTGTAGTTGTTGCTTTGAGTCCGTATGTTCCGAAGCTTAATGCATTTCCTTTGTGGGAAACTCCGTCGTATGATCCACGATTTCGTTGCTCTCTTCGGTATTTTTGTTTCTTAGGTTGTAACATTGATAATTAAATTTAAGCTTGTTTAATTTCGTCAATTTGAGTCTGTAATCTTGCGTCAAATTGGTTTTTGAATACTTCTCCTCTGTAAATCCATACTTTTACTCCGATTGCTCCGTATGCTGTGTGTGCTGTTAAGCAAGTGTAATCTACGTCAGCTCTGAATGTATGTAGAGGAATTTTTCCTTTTGCAAAGTATTCTTCACGAGAAATTTCAACTCCATTTAAACGTCCTGATACTCTGATTTTTACTCCTTTTGCTCCGGCTTCCATTGATTTCTCAATACCCATTTTTGCAGCACGTCTGTATGACACTTTTTTCTCGATTTGCATCTTGATACTCTCTGCCAATGTGTAAGAATCCAATGCTGGTTTCTTAATTTCCTTAATATTGATTGCGAATACTTTTTTAAATTTTCTCTCTAGCTCTGTTTTTAAGTCTTCAATAATTTGTCCGCCACGTCCGATCAACAAACCTGGTTTTGAACTGTGAACATTTATAATAACTTTTCCTTGTGTGCGTAGAATTTCAACTTTCGATACACCTTCAACGAATTTCTTTCTTATTGCTTTTTCAACTTCAAGATCCTCGTGGAGTAGGCGAGCATAGTCTCGTCTTCCAGCATACCATTTGGAATCCCATTCTTGAGTGATTCCCATTCTAACTATTTTTGGGTGTACTTTTTGTCCCATGTTTATTGTTTAGCTTTAGATGCTTTTTTTGTAACTGTTTTAACTTTAACTTCAGTTTTTTCTTCTTTTGGAGTTTCTGTCTTTGACTCTTCTACCTTGACTGCCTCTTTCTTTTCAATTTTTTTCTCTCCTGTTTTTGACTCTAGTTTTATTGTAATGTGGCAAGATCTTTTCAATATTGGATGCATACGTCCTCTTGAAATTGGAACTGATCTCTTCATTGTTATGCCTTCGTTTACAATGATTTCTTTTATATATAAGTCTTTGATGTTTTGTTTGAATGTGCTGACTGCGTTTGCAGCTGCTGAAGCAATGACTTTTGCTAACATTCCAGATGCTTTCTTTGGAGTGTTCTCAAGAATTGCCAATGCGTATTCAACGTTTTTTCTGCGAACCAATCCGGCAACTAAGTTTGCTTTCTTGTATGATATCCTTAAATTTCGTGCTACTGCGTACATTTGTGTGATTATATTTTAGAGAGATAGGGGCAAAACTACTGTTTTGCCTATTATGCTGTCTTTGCGAGTTTTCCTCCGTGTCCTTTGAACTTACGTGTAGGAGCGAACTCACCAAGTTTGTGACCAACCATACTTTCTGTAACGAATATCGGAATAAATAAGTGTCCATTTGACACGGCGAATGTATGTCCTACGAACTCTGGTGCAATGTCAGAGCTTCTAGCCCATGTTTTGATTGGGCGTTTTTCTCCGTTTGCATTCAATGCTTCAACTTTCTTCTGTAATTTAGGATCTACGTAAGGTCCTTTTTTTGAACTTCTAGCCATTTTTTCGTCTGTCTTTAATGATATATTTATCTGTATAGTGACGTGTTCTAGTCTTGCCACCGATAGCGCAAGCTCCCCAAGGGGTCTTTGGATGTTTCAAACCGATAGATTGTACACCTTTACCACCTCCATGTGGGTGATCAACGGCGTTCATCGCTTGTCCTCTTACGCTTGGTCTCCATCCCATCCATCTTCTTCTTCCAGCTTTTCCCATCTTTTCGTTGGCGTGGTCGATATTACCTAGAGAACCGATTGTTGCATAGCATTCTTTTGGCACTAAACGAACTTCGCCTGATGGCATTTTTATCTGTGCTAAACGCGACTCTAATGATGTTAATGTTGCTTGTCCTCCAGCTGTTCTAACCATTTTTCCTCCTTGTCCAGGAACCATTTCAACGTTGTAGATAGCGTATCCAACCGGAATGTGTTTCAATTGCATTCTGTTTCCTGCAATTACTTTTCCTTTTACCTTGGTCTCTACTTTGTCTCCTACTTTTGCTGTTTCAGGAGCTAAATGATATCTCTTTTCTCCGTCTTTATATACAACGAGCATAATGCGCGCTGTTCTGATTGGATCGTATTCGACAGATGCTATAGTCCCTTCAATATTTAATTTGTCTGTTTGATTGAAATCTACCAATCTATACATTTTCTTAGCTCCGCCTCCTCTGTGTCTAACAGTGATTTGGCCTGAGTTATTTCTTCCTGAATTTTTGCGAATTCTTTTTACCAAAGTTTTCTCTGGATTCGCAGTTGTAATATCGGAAGTAGTAGTGAGAGCTAAGTGTCTCAATCCGTCTGATGTTGGTTTGTATTTCTTGATTGCCATACTATTTTACTTTATTCGGATCTATTGATTTACCTTTTGCTAATGTAATAATTGCTCTCTTGTTCAATGGTCTTTTTACTAAAACTTTGTTCTTTCCGTATAATCTTGTCTTTTTTGTGACTAATTGTGTGCAGATTGAAATCGGTTTTACACCGTAGATAACTTCGAATGCTGCCAAAATATCCTCTTTGTGGGCTTCTCTTTTAACTTGGAATACATATTTGCGTTGCTCCATCTGAGCTGACGTTTTTTCTGTAACCACTGGACCGATTATTACTGATAAGTCTGTCATTGTTTCTTAATTATTTTAGAAAAACTTCTTCCATTTTCTTGACTGCGTCCTTCATAAGAAGAACTGTTTCAAATCTTTGAAGGTCTTGGATATTTACATATCCTGCTCGGATCGTTTTTACGTTTGATAAATTTCTTGATGATAACTCTAAATCTTTATTAACACCTGCCGTAACTATTAATACGTCTTTCTTGATCGGTAACTTTTTGATTAACTCTGCAAACTTCTTTGTCTTAGTTTCTCCCTCGTATTTCTCAAGAGCAATAACTAATCCTTCTCTAGCTTTGTCAGACAATGCGCAGAATAAAGCTTTCCTTCTTTGTTTAACTGGCATTCTTAGAGTGTAATTTCTTACATTTCTTGGACCAAATGCAACACCTCCACCTTTCATATGTGGGTTTCTTGTAGAACCTTGACGAGCTCTACCTGTGTGTTTTTGAGCGTATGGTTTGCGACCTCCTCCTCTTATTTCTCCTTTTGTCTTAGTGTGAGCCAAGACTTGTCTGTCGTTTGCTAATTGATAAACCAAAGCTTGATGAACTAAATCTTCATTGAATTCAACTTCGAAGATATCTTTTGGAAGATCAACTTCTCCGTTCTTTACGCCTGCTTGTGAGTATAAATCTACTTTCATTATTTTCTGATAATTACGAGTGATCCAATAGGTCCTGGAACTGGTCCTTTTAGGCCAATTAGGTTCTTTTCTGGATCGAGATATGAAACTTTTATATTACGTCTAGTGATTGCGCCGAGACCCATATGACCGGCCATTTTCTTTCCTTTTTCTACACGTCCTGGTTTTGCTCTTGCTCCGATTGAACCTCCTTCTCTATGTTGTAATGAACCGTGAGACCCTGGACCTCCATGGAAGTTGTGTCTCTTCATTACACCTTGGAAACCTTTACCTTTTGAAATACCTGTTACTTCTACTTCTCCTATCTCTTTGAATAAATCTACTGTGACTTTGTCTCCTTTGTTAAACGTTTCTCCTTCGCTAAGTCTAAACTCTCTTGTGTGATAGAACTTTTTGTTCTTTGTAGGTTTTTTGAGTGCAGAAAACCCAAGGACTACCGCCGGATATCCATCTTTCTCAGTTGTTTTGACTTGAACCACTTCGTTTGGTTCGCATTCAACTACTGTGATAGGGATCACACAGCCATCATCTTGGAAGACTCTGGTCATACCTAATTTTTTTCCTAGAATTCCTGACATTGCTATGTATTGGTTAAGCCCGCTTTTTAAGTGGGGCGTCTTTGGGTGGATTCTCGTCCGCCTTAGGAGGACTGTTTCGAACCTTCCAAAGAATAAATTAACGTGCGATCTTTTCCGATTGCGGGGGTAATATATAGATAGGTAAAAACGAAGTCAAGAGAATTTGATGAAAAAATAAAAAGAATTAAAAAGACCGGATATTTCTTCCGGTCTTTTTATTAATAAAAGATTTGATTTGTTCTATTTGTAGATCTTAAACAATCCTTGTACAAATGGAGAGACTTCGTTTGATTTGTAATCAACTGTGAAGGCAATGAATTGATGTAAGTCATCAGTGACATTTTTCTTTGTAGCTAATTCATCAATCAATTCTTGTGGAACTTCTGTTTCAAAGTAGCCATTTTTATCAGCGATTATTACTGAAGAGTATGTGACTGATTTGAAGGCAATGATAACAATTGAACCAGGCTCTGCGTGGCCTTGTACAATCATTCTTTTTTCTCCTAATGCTTTTTCTTTTGCAGCAGCTACTACTTTTACAAAGTATTCATTGTACTCTGTTGTTGCGATATATTCTTTTACTCTTTCTGTTAAAACATCCGTCCAAAGTTTAGGCATTTCGATCGTTCCCGCTATTACGCCTTGGACTGTTCTTGAATCCAATTCGCTAACCGCTTTTACATCTCCTCCTGTGAATGTAACTTTTGGTTGAACTGTTGTTTCAGCGTTTACTTTTGCAAGCATAGATTTTTTGTAGCCTTCAGAGTTTTCAGCTTGGATTGCAAGGATTGAATTTGCTGTAAGGTCTAGGCCTGTAAGTTCTTCGGCAACTATGTATCTTCCGTTTTTGTCAGCTTTTGTTTTGATTGTAATTGTTCCATCGTTTGAAGCTCTTGTAGTGATAGTGATTTCTTCATTTGGTTTTGCTGTTCCTGTGAAAACTAAGCCTTGTTCACTTACGATAGCCATTCCTAAGCGACCTGTATTGATAGTTAAAGGTTCTCCGCCTTCCGTACTAAATACGAATTCGTTAGGATTTGCTATCAATAAAGGAGTTTCAAAACTTTCTGGGTTAACAGGATTTGGATCTGCAAAGTCTGGGATACCATCGTTGTCGGAATCTTCAGCTCTGTACGGATCTCGTCCTGTGAGCGTTTCTATAAGATTTGAAACGCCGTCTCCATCAGTATCCTCGTCGTTACTTAGAACTTCTCGAGCTATATCCATGATGTCTTCTGTGATTGCTGTCAAAGGAAGGTCAAATGTTTGAGCAATATCTTCGACTGTTTCGGTTTCTGTTAATTCTTCAGCGGCTTCGATTAGGTCTGCCAATGATTCTAATTCTTCAGATGCGTCTTCCAAAATGTTATCTTCAGCATCAGTGATTATTTCTTGAACTGTTTCT
>CAYURU010000015.1:0-11613 GCA_964447085.1 uncultured Candidatus Peribacteria bacterium
CTTCTTTTTATTGGACATATATGTAGTAGTAGGCCATTATTCCGTTTGCTGAATACTCGCGTCCCGTAGATAAAGATTTCACCAATTTAATTCCGGGCATTGATTTTGATATGTCGAAATATGAAAGTTCATCTGACTTTTCTAATACCGGTTTAATATGTATGTCGTAAGACTTTGATGAAGCAAAACTCGTTTTGCTTTCGCCTGAAAGCAGCTTCAAGCTGTCTATCAATAATTGTCTGTCTGTAGCGATAAGCCCTGTATCTCCTTGTGAAATATAGTAGATCCCGAAATCTCCTTTTTCCGTTTTTAATTCACTTATGTCGTAAGATCCATATTTGCTTTTTGATTTTATTAAGCTTTCGGATTTTGCGACTATTTCTTTTCCGACTGTGCCGTCCGGCAATGTAACTTCCTCAACTTTTGGTTCGAATACGGTTCCGTAAGAGATAAAATTATTTGCCAGCTTTTCAATTTTCATTTCGCCTTCACCTGTGCCTGGAAGTTTTAACACTATTAAATATCTATCTTTATCATTTGCTTTCCTAACGCCAACCGTAAATTCGTTTTCTATCAAAGGTAATAAATCCTCTTCCAACGAGATGTTGTTTCCAAAATATTTTTGGACGAGACTATTGAAAGCGTTTTTGAAAACAAAGTCGTCCGATCCTTGTCCGAAACTTAATATATTACTTAAACGCCTTATCTGTTTCTCCATATTTTCTCCGCCAAACAGAGCGTAAATATTATCTGGGATGTACTTCATCAAATCTGCAGAATATTTGCCTTTGTACATAACATCACCAGTTCCTTTCAAAAAATCCCCGTCGATTTGTAAAAATGATTGGACTTGAAACGAATCGTCTTTTGCTATCAACACAGCACCTTCAGCTCCAAAAAATTCTGAGAATGGATGAACAGTCGATGACATAACAGGAGAAAACGAACCCATTCCGTATTTTCTTAATAATAAATCTTTACTGTTTTTGAAATTCACATATATAAATCCTTCACTATTAACAGGCATATTTGCGCTTATGGCCGAGTATTTTTTCGTGTCGGAAATTTTTTCTTTCTTTGAGGATATTTCTTGCAAAATTGAATTTAAAACTTCTTTGTCTTCGCTAACTACGAGATAATTTTCTATAAATCCTATGTAATACATTTTATCTTGAGTTCTATCCTCACCTTTGTATCGCAATTTAAATGAATAAATAACGCTCTCTTTGCTATCAACTTGTGTAAATTTAGAAAAATTTGTTTCAGCCAAGACTTCCAAAAATTTCATCGCATCTTCCTTACTCATTATCTCCAGAAAATAAACTGTTGATAAAGACTGCGATTCCTTCTGAGTCAAGATTTCGGCTATTCCAAGCGATCTTCCAAGCCAGAGAAGTTCTGTTTTATCCAAATTTATGCCGAGTTTATCCGAAATAATGCTTTTGATTTTTTCAAAAGAATATTCTGTTTTTGCCAATAATTTTTCTGTTTTTGTAAATTGTGTATGTTCTTTGTTTATGTTTAATTCAACAAAAGCCGCCGTTCTGTCCGATGGAAGATATTTCGCTATTGAAGTGGCTTTGAACGCCTGTGTGTACAACATTCCCGCTACAACTACCAATATCGTGAGCATAATAAGAGCTAACAACCATCCAAAAATCTTGTGGGGTTGAATTTTTATTTTTGGTTTTTCTTGTTTTGGTTCCTCAGTTTTGTTCTCTGCAAGCGTAAAAACAGGCATCTTTATGTCTTTTTCTTTGATCGGTTTTTGCTCTTTCCCGCTATGTTTTTGTGGTTTTTGCTTAACAGGCTTCGAATTTTTGCGTTTTTTCTTTTCTGAAGATTTTCTTCCCATAGGAAATTGTTAGAGGGGTCTTTTAGATCATATCAGAAATTTGTTGAAAAAGAAGGAAAATTTCCCTAAACTCTAGACCTGAGCTTGAGATTGAGTGTAAACTCAATCGGAACGAAAGATAATCCAAAAAAATATGAAAATTACAGCTAATGCATTAAGGAGACTTTTTATAGATTTTTTTGTAGCGAATGGACACAAGGAAATTTCCGGAGCCTCTCTTATACCTGAAAATGATCCTACCGTGCTTTTTACTACCGCTGGAATGCATCCTTTGGTTCCATACTTACTTGGTGAAAAACATCCATTGGGAACTAGACTTACCGATGTGCAAAAATGTGTAAGAACAGACGATATTGATGAAGTTGGAGACCCTTGCCACCTAACTTTTTTCGAGATGTTGGGAAACTGGTCGCTTGGCGATTATTTCAAAAAAGAAGCTATCGAATTGAGTTTCAAATTTTTAACTTCTGCGCGAAGTGAAGGCGGACGAGGTGAAGGCGGGCTTGGATTTTCATTGGATCAATTGGCTTTCACGTGTTTCGCGGGAGACAAAGATGCTCCAAAAGATGAAGAATCTTTTAATACTTGGCGTGCGCTTGGAGTTCCTGAAGCACGCATAGCTTTCTTGCCGAAAAAAGATAACTGGTGGGGACCTGCGGGACAAACAGGGCCGTGCGGACCTGATACGGAAATGTTTTATTGGACTGGAGATACTCCTGCCCCTGAAAAATTTGATCCTTCTAATAAATTGTGGGTAGAAATTTGGAATGATGTTTTTATGCAATATTTCAAAAATGAAGATGGAAGTTTCACCGAATTGAAGCAAAAAAATGTAGATACCGGAATGGGATTGGAAAGAGTTTTGATGATTTTGAACGGAGCCGGAACTCCTTTTGAGACTGAGCTTTTTGCTGATGTAATAAAGGAAATTCGTGCACTCGGTGGATATGATATTGGGGTGGATGCGACTCAAGGCGCGGTCAGTGAGGAACAAAAAATTTCTGAAAGAATTATTAGTGATCATTTGAGGTCCGCGACATTTATGCTTGGAGACCCGTATGGGATCACGCCTTCAAATACCGATCAAGGATATATATTACGAAGATTGATTCGCCGCGCGATCAGACACGGTATGAAACTTGGAATCGACGGACCTTTTGCCAGAAAACTTGCAGGAATTTATGTGAATTTATATGGGGAATCTTATCCAGAATTAATCAAAAATCAGGAAATTATTTTCGAAGAAATGGCTCGTGAAGAAGCGCAATTCTCTTCAACTTTGGAAAAGGGAATTCGTGAAATTGAAAAAGCCGGAATTGAGAATTTATTGAAGGGTGATTTTGCTTTCTACATGTATGAAACTTATGGTTTTCCACCTGAAATGACTATTGAAGAAATTAAGAAAAATCCATCATTGGCCGGCCAATTAAATGAAGTAGAATTTTACAAAGAATTTAATTTCAAATTGGCCGAACACCAGGCAAAATCACGCGCCGGATCCGAGGCAAAATTTTCTGGAGGATTGGCTGACCATAGCGAAGAAGTGACTTGTTTACATACTGCCACTCATTTATTACATCAAGCTTTACGCACTGTTCTTGGCGATCACGTAGAGCAAAAAGGATCGAATATCACAGCTGAAAGACTGCGTTTTGACTTCGTTCATCCAGACAAAATGACTCCTGAACAAATCGCTGAAGTCGAAAGAATCGTGAATGAACAAATAAAAGCCGACTTACCGGTGACTGTTGAGAATATGACTGTAGAAGACGCAAAAGCACAGGGTGCTATCGGATTATTTGAGTCAAAATACGGAGAAACTGTAAAAGTTTATACCGTAGGTCACAGCAAAGAACTCGGCAAATTTTTCAGTAAAGAAATTTGTGGAGGGCCTCACGCTGAACACACCGGACAATTACGCTCATTCAAGATATTAAAAGAAGAAAGTTCGAGTAGAGGAATCCGAAGAATAAAAGCTGTGATCGGGAAATAAAAGTTCGCTGTTTGCAAAATGGCTACCAATAGCTACACCAATTCACCGAAAAGCATCCAGTCGTGAGCTTCTTTGATGTAAACTTTTTGGATCGTGCCTTTGAGACTTTTGTGCGGAGATAAGCGAGGAGAGAGAAATTGGACTTCTTTCATATGTTCGGATTTCCCTCTGTATTGCATTTTAGGTTTTGCCAATTTCGATGCTTTGTCAGTTTTTGTTTTCCCGGTTTTTGCGTTTTTATCAGCCTCTATCAATTCTTCTTGTTCCACCAAAACTTCAACCGTTTTGCCTATGAATTTATCTAGTTTTTTTTGAACGTTTTTTTTGAGAAGATCGTTTATCAGATGCCATCTTCGCGCTTTCTCGGAACGAGAAACATCATTTTCAAAATTCTTCGTTGCGTATGTTCCACGACGAACGGAATATTGGGAAATGTACGAAAAATCGAATTCGAGTTCTTTGAAAAATTTGTACGTATTTTTGAATTCTTTTTCCGTTTCACCACAGAATCCAACTATAAGATCAGTCGTGATCGCGATGTCAGGACGAGAAGCTCTCAACGCTTTTATAATTTCTTTGTATCTCTCAATCGTATATGGTCGGTTCATTCTTTTGAGAGTGGTATTGTCGCCGGATTGCACTGGTAAATGAATGTGTGGCATAAGAGTTTTTAGACGACCATAACATTCAATAAGAGCTTGCGACACATCTTTCGGATGTGGAGAAGTGAAACGGATTCTTTTGAGTCCTTTTTTGCTTAATTTATCAAGTTTTTTGAGTAATTGAACAAATGGTGGAAGTTCTATACCAGCGTCGATTTTATCGTAGTTAAAGAGCTTTTTCTGTCTATCTATGTTTGAAAGTCCGTATGAATCGACAGTCTGCCCAAGCAATGTAATTTCGAGACATCCATTCGCAACCAATTGTTCAGCCTCTGCGAGAATATCTTCCATTTTTCGGCTAACTTCCCTGCCACGAGCGTACGGAACTATGCAATAAGTACAAAATTTATCACAGCCGGTCGAAATCGGAATAAAGGCTTGCACCTGCGATGTATAAGCCGGAGCAATATGGAAATAATCGGTACTTATATCTGTACTTACGGCTGGAGCCTGAGCTATTCTTGATAATCGAGGCGAAGTTTTCGTAGAAACTTCGGTGTTTTTTGAAGCTTTTTTTGAAGTTAATTTTTCTCTTTTCTCGTCTTTAGTTTTTTTCTCTTCTTGAGCTTCTTCTATTAACTCTTTTAATTTCGGTAAATCTTCAATGCGGAAAGCTATATCGAGTGGCTTTAAAATTCTAATAAAATGATCTCTGTTTTCGTGCGGAGAATTCTTCGTGCTCGACTTCCGAACCATACATCCTGTGAGCGCTATCAAAAACTTCTTTTTTCGCTTTTTTAAGCCTAAATTCTTCATCTTCCCAACTACGCGATCTTCCGCTTTTTGACGAATTGAACACGAATTAAAAATTATTAAATCAGCCTCGTCTTCGTCATCCGTTTTCTTAAATCCAAGATCACTTAAATAACTCGAAATCCTCTCTGAATCCGAGTAATTCATCTGACAACCGTATGTGTAAATAATGTAATGCATCTTTTCTTTATTATAGCTTTATTATATGTCAAAAAAGCTGCCGTATGATAGCTATGAGTAAAGAGTAAATCAATCGATTAACTAACTTATTATGATCGCTCCCTTAGTATTTTTTCAAACTGTGCGTGAAATTTTGAGTATATATCTTTTATCTCCTTAAATTCTAAATCAAATTTGTCCTGGTTTTCCTTGTTTTTTAAAAGACGACCTAGTCGGAAGCAGACTTCAAGTAAATCTTGTTTAATATTAATAGCTCTTGCATCTATTCTCCCATTTTCATCTAATGATTCAAAATCACTAGCGTATAATTTTGTGTCAAGCAATATATATCCCTTAACTATAGCCAATAATTCCATAATGAATTCATCATCAATAAATGGTCTAATTAAATCCTCAATTGTTTTAAATTGAATGAGTAGATATCTTGTTTCCTCAAAATCGTTAAATAAATCAGTCAAAGCCAATTTTATTTCTTCTGAATCGTTTCCTTTTATAACCTCCAATAATTCATTAAATTTTTCAGTAGTTTTCATGAAATTTTGACCTATGTCTGTTTGTATTTTCCTAACTTTTATTTCTGACAAATTGATTATTCCCATAATTATTTATATTTTATTGATTACTTGCTGTTTTGGGAGGATGCGTTGCATCAACTATACTTAATTCTGCGGCCTTAGTTATTTTCACTCCTCCCATTGAAGGAGTATCCTCGCTCATTCCTTTGCTAAGGGCTATATCTGCATTGATTATTTTGATACTACCAAGATCCATTGTTCCAACAACCCCACTTTCTTGGGGTGTGTGTCCGTGTACTACTACATTAACTCCCATGCTTTTTAATACTTGTTCCATTTGTCCTGATTCACCTGGATCAGCCGTTAATAGTTGACCTCCTGAGTTTGACATGCCTCCTTCTGATATTGCTCTACTCCATAAAAATGGATGGAAATCTTTAGACACCTGTTCCAGCATAGTAGGATCTCCGTCAAATGCTCTTCCAACTGCTTCTTGCCAAACTCCATTTATTTCATCAACACCTCCATATGCTTCAAGAAGTATAATTGCTTGATCACTCAACTCTCCGTGCATATAAAGCGTATCATCTACTTGTTCAACAATTTTGCTGTAACGATATATCTCCAAAATATCTCTGTATTTAGCAAGATACTCTGCTGCTCTACCTGATGATATAGCTTGTTCTTGTTCGCTATCTGCATCCTGCGCCCAGTTTAATTGCGCATACGGATCTTTTGCTAAAAGTGCATTTAACATCCAGTCCTCATGATTTCCAACTAATAAATCTATGTCAGCGCCTTGTTCTCTCAATGTCTGTATTTTTTTAAGAATTTTGATCGCGTCTGGTCCTCTATCAAAAACATCCCCTAAAATCTGCACGCGCGCATTTCCCCCAATCCAATTCCCTCGACGATCAATTAATCCATGAGCTTTTAAACTACCATCAAATGCTTCAAAATCACCATGTGTGTCTGGGATTGCAACAACATCTGATATTCTTGCGACGTCTCTAAATTCAAGTCGATGTAAATTTCTATGCCTAATCTCTCTTTGTTGTCTAAATTTTTGAATAGGCCCCATTCTGTCTAATAGAGGAGTTATATCGAGATAGCCTGAAAAATTCCCTTTAAATCTAGGATAAACTAAAACCATATCAGTTTGTTCTATGTGTTCTATGGGTTTATGTGTCAATATTCCACTGTTGATCAAATTTGAGACGACTCCATAGCTATTGTATTGATCATTTTGAAAATTTATTCTATCTATCCAAACCCTCCCTTGTGAATCGTGCGCCATATGCCATTCTACGCTCTGACCATCTAATGCCCCTTGATATACATCAACTGTTATTTTTCCCCCTGTTGCTGGAGTAAGAATCGTATGTTGAATCTCATATGTCCGAATTGGGGCACCTGAAAAATCTGGTACAAATCCATCTGGTAGATTTTCTACTTTCGTTACTTCTTCTAATCTAACTAAATCTTCTCTACTTTTTAACTGTTTATTTAATTCCCCTGGCTTAAACTCTCTCACTCCATCAAGTCGGCCTCTATCGTCATATTGAGTGTGTTCACCACCAAATGTTTGGATTTCACTTAACCCTTTATCGGGCTCAGATTGCATCTCACCTTTTTCATTTAAAATGGCGAATGAGAAATATTTTACTATCAAGTCTCCTTTATATTCTTGGCTTACTGGTTGGTTTTCGAGGTAATGTGATAATTCTTCGTGAGGTTTAGTTTCTTGCGTGTAATGTATTCCACTACCTTTTGAATACACCCCTCCAAAATATGGGGTCACTCTCCATCCGCCATCTGAATTTGATTTATAAAATGCTCTCGGCACTAGTTTGCCATTAACTTCTGTAAACATTATTGATTGAAGATATGTTCCATTTTTTGTTGTCGCCTGAATTACTGGTCCGGCATAAAATACACGATCCCCTATTTTAATTGTCCTTGTCGGCATCAACATCGGATGTTCCAGCAATAATTTCGTTCGGTTTGGTTGTGATGTGTCATTTTTGATTTTTTCAAAATATGCCCTTATATCCTCCGTAGTCATGTTGTCTGGCACTTTTTCATCTTGGGGCGTTGTCTGTTCTGCTTTTACTTGTACTTCCTTTACTTGTACTTTCTGTTCCACTCTTTCCTCTGCAGACCGTCTTCTTTTTTCTCTACCTTCCTCTATTTTTTGATTTATTTTTGTTTTTAAATCACTCAAAGATCTTCTAAATCCATCAATTTTAGCTTTTACCACTCCTATAGTAGCACCAAAAGCTTCTGGAGTTCGTGGGACTTCCGAAGGTTCTTCGTCTAGACTCTCTATTTCCTGATCAATCTCCTCATCCAATTCTACTGCTTCACCTATATAATCTTGCATCACCTCATCAGGATTCTCACCAACTTGTTCAACAGCTTCATCTATTAAATTTTCCGCCTCAT
This sequence comes from uncultured Candidatus Peribacteria bacterium, assembly GCA_964447085.1. Classification (GTDB taxonomy): domain Bacteria; phylum Patescibacteriota; class Gracilibacteria; order UBA1369; family LOWO2-01-FULL-3; genus DAONBD01. Next base: position 8,404 of record CAYURU010000015.1, read on the forward strand.
TATCCAATTCAGCTAATTCATTTTCCACAATATCTTGTTCTATACCCTCTGTTGCGATGTTATTGTTCTTAGCCGCTTTTAATTCAGTTTCCATTCGAGCCCTTTCGCTCTTTAATTTTTTTATTTCAGCTTTTCTAGCTTCTCTAGCGCTTCTTCTTTTTTCATATCCTGTTTTTACTTTGTCCCATGCTTTTCTCGCACTTGGTTTCCGCGCCTCTATCATCTCTTGTATTTTCACTCTCTTTTGTTCAAGTGATGTTCTCTGTTGTTCCAGACTTGTTCTTAATTCTCTCCATGCCTTGGTTCGACCTTTCCCCATCATATCTGGATGTTTGCTTATCAAATCATCTATTCTCTTTATTTCTGCATCTATACTTGCCGCATCTCCCTGCAATTCACTTTTTTTAACATCAGGAAGAGACATTCTTGTATCTATGTCTTTCAATAATCTTTTCCTTTTATCCATCTCCTCTCTTATATCTTGTTTATCACTTGTTCTTAATTGTCTTTCTTCATCCGGCAACACATCTGTTTTTACACTTTTCTTAGATCCTTCCTTTATAAAAGAAACTTCTTCGTCACCTTTCCTTGCTGTAAATCTACCCGCCCCGTCATCTTCGGTTATAACAAATCCTTTTTTCTTCAAATATCCTATAAATGTTAATTTACCCTCCGGAGCATCTTGGTCGAATATATAAACATTATCTTTTGCTTTCTTTATCCCATAGAGTCGCTCTATTTCACTAGGACCTTCTTTCCCGTCCGCGTCTGGTTTTTTTCCATCTGTTAATAATTGTCTAATTGCAATACTGTCTTTCGAAGGCCTAAATATCATTGTATTTGATATACTCCCTCCTGTTTTCTTTAGAGTAATCGTATTTGTTGCCGTGATACTACCATCTTGATTCTTAGTTACTGTAAAACCTTTTGCCCCATATTCTTTTGTTATCGTTCCAAGTATTGATTCCGACTGCCTTGAATCAAATGAAAATGATGAAACCATTCCTCCTTCTACTTTCGATGTATTGTCTAGAACAACATTATATTTCCCTAATTTATGTCGCACAGGACCTCCATTCAAACAGTTATAAAACTGAACCATGAATCCCAATCTTGAATCCATATTTTCCGCCATTGACTCCATTCCTTCTTCTTTTAATTCTTCTAAAAATTCTTTGTTTAATTGTTTGATAAATCCGCTCAAACCTTTTTGATTTGCCAAATTAATTTCTTTGCTTCCCAGTTTTGGTATTTTGCTTAACGCTCTGGCTATATTTCCCGAAAATCCTTTTGATGCAGTATTGGCAACTGAAAATTTTGCAAGCACATTACCTGCCGCAGCACCTAATCCCATCAATGCAAATGTAGTAATAAACCCAACTACAAAACTTTCTCCATAAAATTTCACTAAATCTGCTCCTTTAATTTTTTCCCATTTGTTAGTCTCTGAGTTATAGACTTCCTGATCTGTCAAATATTGCCCTAACATCGTTTTATTTGAAAATTCTTCTCCATAAACTGCTTGTCCGATGTGGTGTGAGGCAACTGTTCCCAATTCATTACCTACAATCCCCGCTACTGATCCTACTGCTGCCACTACAAGCAGTGCTCCCACGCCCGATAAAGTCCCGAATGACCCAATCGTTATAACCACTGCTGCAACTGCAAGAGCTATAGCTGTGAGCATTGGTATTCCGTTTTTTATTAGCCATTTTCCAACCGTATCTTCTGAAAAATCATCGCTTTGAATAAATCTACAAAGATTTCCTATTGAATCTTGTTCTATTATTACCGTAACTTCTTCCAAGGATCTCTCAAGATTATCTATCTGTATCTCAAACTCATCCTTGAATCCTGCCTGAGATGAAAATGCACGGAGCTCTTTTAATGCCTTTTTTGCGGGTTCTAAATTGTTTTTCAAATCATCTATTGCCGACGACGATGCTAAAGTTGCCGCATATTGTCTTGCATAAACAACAAACTCTTCTTGTTTTCGTCCATTCATCCCCCCTTGGAATAAACTTTGTAATGGACCCAGTTGTTTTCCTATTACACTAGCTGCTCCGTTCAAAGTTCGGAAGCTTGGACTTGTTGTTAATAATTTTTTAATATTTGCTTTCATCTCTTCGTCCTTTTGCTCAATAGCTCCCACTTCTTCTGATGACAAATTTTGTCCTTTATATGGTCCGTTTTTATCATGAATCATCTCACTACCATCTGTATTTACTTGAATGTATGATATTGAGTTATCTTCATTTTCTTTAACTAAATACACTTGGTTGTTATCAACATCTATCGTTTCCTCGCTCTGACTACCATCGTTCTCTAACACTTTGCGAGTAATTTTTGTAGGCAGAGATTTGTCGCACAACAAAACCGGCACAAATCCTTCTTCTTTTATTTTTTTGCCTGCAAAAGTATCATCAGCAAAACTTTTTGTTGGAGAATTTTTTTGCGCTTTGTATGCAGACAACACGTCATGAACTCCTATAGATATAGAGTTTTCTGTTTTGAGACCGTCTGCATTTTGTTTCCTAAGAAGCTCTAGAGCTTCTTCATATTTCTCTTGATAAAATAATTTATCAAATTCTGGCGTATTTGGATCTTCTATATATATTTTTATAAACTCGTCGTACCTTTCTTGTAGGTCGCTCGGCATTTTGTCTCCTAGATCATCATGTACAGATAATATTAGCTGGTCTGTACTCTCTCCTCTTTCCGATTTTATATTGTATGCATTTGTGTATAACTCCGATTTTAATCCGATAAGTTCATCTTCTAATGCTTTTTGTTTTTCTAGCTCTTGTAAAATTTTTGCATCCAATGGTTGAGTCATTCTTATAAGAGACTCTATTGCATCTTTATTTTCATCATCCGTTCCTGCGAGTATAGCCCATATATTTCTATTCCCTGTAACATCACCTAAATCACTAACAATTTTTCGTTTTACTTCCTCTATCCTATTTATTTGCTGATTGATTTCTTCAAGTTGTTTTGTTTTTTCCGCTATTTCTTTTCCTATCGCTTCATTTATAGACTCCAGAATTTCTGAATTATTTACTAGATTTTCTTTTTCTCCGTTTACCAGTTTCCCAAATGCTTCAATCAAAGTATTTTTCAAAGTTGTTTCGTCGAGTTTTGTTGAATATGTGTCCTTAATTTCTGTTAATTTTGCGACTATTTCCACTACAGGGATCCTTTGCGCTTCTG
>CAYURU010000016.1:0-5090 GCA_964447085.1 uncultured Candidatus Peribacteria bacterium
AATTGATGCACGCACATTGCGGAAAAACTTTGATAATAGGAAGATTCAATTCATTTACGAGAGCGTTCGCACCAATGATCGCGGGGACATCTGATATAAAGGTATTGAAATTCGCGTTTTTCGGGATTATCAGCGGAATAAGTTGGGCGATTTTTTATGGTGGACTTGGATTTATATTCGGAGAAAGTTATGAAATAGCATCTAAATACATCGGAAGGATTAGCGTGATAGGACTTGGACTTATTATTGCAGGAGTCGTGGCTTATCATTTCATAAATAAAAAACGACATATCTACGAGAAGTATCATATGAAAATTTTGGCGATAAATGTGACATCTGTTTTTATATTTTTCAAATTAATGAATGACATTATCGATACTAAATTGATGACTAAAATGGATGCAATTACATCTAAATTTATAGATTCAATAGGCACTCCGTTGCTAACAAAAATAATGGAATGGGTTGTGTTTTTTACAAGCACACCAATCTTTATCGCATTGGTTGCAGTTACAGTCTTTTCTCTTATTTGGAAGAAAAATCACGCGCAAGCAGGTTTATTTGCGAGTAGTGTGGGAATAACCGCTTTAATGACGTATATAATAAAAGAAATAATAGAACGTCCACGTCCGATAGACGCTCTTATTTCTATCAGCGGTTTTAGTTTTCCAAGTAGTCATTCCGCGCTTTCAGCAGCCTTTTTTCTGTTAATAATTTATGCATTCAGAAGAAGATTTAAAACTCATTTAACAAGAGGTGTTTTTATTTTAACAAACTTACTTTTGATGATAGTTGTAGGCTTTAGCAGGCTATATTTCCACGTTCATTATTTTACTGATGTGATCGCTGGATTTGCATTGGGAATAGCAATCGTCACATTTTTACTTCTTGGATTTAAACTGATTTTCCCTAGAATCGGTTATAAATAAACCAACAGGTTGACTAAATCAGGAAAACGGGTATAATACAGTCTTTCTTTATAAGATACAGAATTCATACGAACAATCATCAATGAGTACAAATTACATCCAACCATTTGACGAAGATATGGAGCATATAAGTTCCAAAGCTCTTGATGGTTTGGTTGAAGAAACTGCAGAATTTTTAGATGGGATCCATCCAAAAGATAGAGTGTTAATAGTTTCAGACGCTGATAGTGACGGACTGTCTGCAGGAGGAAAGATTAAGAATTTATTGCAGAGAAGATTTCCCAAAAATGAAATAGGACATTCATTTTTTGATTTGGCTGATGATAGATTTATAGCGAGAGCATCAAGAGGCTACTCGCACATAATTATTACGGACAAATGGTTCGATAACGAGCCGGAGAGGCAAGCATCAATAGTTGAATTGCTTGATAGAGGCGTGGATATTTTATCAATAGATCACCACGATAGAGATTTCCCAATGGTTGATGTGTCGAAAATTCCACACGAATATAACCCATTAATCCCGGAAAGTATGGTATGGGCAAAAGAGGGGAGAAGAACATCGGGAAATTTAACATTTATTTCCCCAAAAAGACTCGGAGCAGATGTGGATTCTTCAGTTCTTACTTCAGGAATAATAGCAAGACGCATCGCTCTCGCGCTCGACGAAGGAATTATAGATAATCCTCAGTCATTGGCATTGTCCGTGTTTGGAGATGGTGCTGAAGAATCATGGGCTCAAATAAAACAGATGGTAAACGGAACCTCTCGCGCAGTTGAAGATTTATCATCTTCCATCAATCTTGGTCATAATTTAAAAGATGTAAGAGGACTTGTTTCGGCGATGACATCAGATAATCCGGATTTATACGGAGAATTAAATTCATTACAAGAAGTTAGCTCTCTTTATCGTTTAAGGAAATTTATCCAAATGCGTGCGGAGCAAATAGTTGGATCATTCAACAATGAATCGGAATATCTTTACTATCAAGTTTCCGGAGAAGCTGTGTCCGCAATAAGAAAAAAGATTCCGGGCTTAAGAACAAATATATTATTTTATAAGGGAGGGAGTACCGCTATAAGCAAAAGATTAGAAGAAAAAAAACCTGTGATTGTCACTCAAGAAGTAGCCAGAAGAGGAGGAAATCATACGATAGAAATTGCGATTAAATATGATGGAGATACGGATAAATTTGATACTAGAGATTTGGCTGGAATATTTCAAGGCGGGGGTAGAGCCAAAGCGAGTGGAGCAACTGTTCAAATAGAAAAAGGAAGAAGTGCAACAAGTGTAGAAGAAGAAATTCGCGATAAAATTGCTGATTACTTTAGATAATATTTTTGATGTGTTATATTTCAGGGAGAATTTAACCATTTAATTTATGAAACACGAATTACCACGTCTCGCCTACGCATATGACGCGCTCGAGCCATTTATCGATGCTCAAACTATGGAAATTCATTATTCCAAACACCACCAAAAATACTTGGATAATTTCAATGCGGTTCTAGAAAAATATCCAGACTTGCAAGAAATTCAACCGGAAGAACTTTTGAAACAAATTTCCCCTCTTCAAATTGATGAAAAAGACAAAACCGCTTTGAAAAATAACGGTGGAGGTTATGTAAATCATTCATTTTTCTGGAGTATTTTGGGTCCACAGAAAGAGCTCTCTCAAACTCTTACAGATGAAATAATCGCAGAATTTGGCTCGGTTGATGAGTTTAAAAAAATATTCACTCAAGTTGCAGTCGGACATTTTGGAAGTGGCTGGGCTTGGCTTGTGAAGGACGAAAACGGAAAATTAAAAGTCTATTCACTACCAAATCAAGATTCACCTCTTAGTTTAGGGCACACTCCGTTGATCGTTATTGATCTCTGGGAGCACGCTTATTATTTGAAATATCAGAACAGAAGACCTGAATACATTGATAACTTCTGGAACATTCTGAAGTTAATCTAGACTTTTCCCAGGTTTTTCCCTATATTTGACCCGCTCTCAAGCTTTTATAGCTTGATAAGCACCGCGGAGAGGTACCCAAGTGGCTGAAGGGGCGGGATTGCTAATCCTGTAGGTCGGTTTCGGCCGGCGCGAGGGTTCGAATCCCTCCCTCTCCGCCAGGAAAAAAGTTCAAATAAATTCATTACTTAATCTTTCACTTCGAGATAACTTGTGTTAGAATCACACTCGCAAATTTTTAATAAAAATTTAACCCCATTCAAATGGCAAAAAAAGTATCTGAAGGAGCAAAAAACACGCTTTCAATTTTGGCGTTAGTGTTCCCTCTCGGCGCTGCGAACTTTCTCTTGAACCTCGTGTTAACAGTTTTATACGTTCCATCATTTGGAATTACTATGACAGAAGGTGCTGACACAGCAGTCAGAATTTTCTTCCCATTCGCACTTTATTTGGTAGGCTTGGCATTTTCTATCATATTGCTTACATTCAAGAATAGAAACATAGTATCAGCAGTAGTTTCTTTGGTTTTAAATTCAATTTTGGTTATTAGCGCATTCTTCTTTATTTACTCAGCTTACTTCGCAGGATAATTAAATGGGGTTTGATTAAATGAATATTCAAAAAGGAGCCCGATAATACGGGCTCCTTTTTTTTGTGCAAAATTTCAAGTTTGTCTCAAACAAATCTATTTTAAGTTTGCCAAATATTTCTTTGCCTCGTCCAACTGTCTGTCAAAATTATTAGTGATATCATCCTCATACAAATCCACAACAATATCAGGTTCCAAACCAACCTTATCAACATCGATTCCATTTGGAGTTAACCACTTTGCAATTGTTATTCTCAAGCTCGAACCGTCTTCCAAATATTCAACAGCTTGAACCGTGCCTTTGCCAAAAGTTGTTATTCCCATAATAACGCCTCTTTTGTGATCTTTAACAGCTCCAGCAACTATTTCAGAAGCTGACGCGCTACCATCATTTACTAGAACTACAAGAGGAACATCGAGCAGTTTTTGAGAAGTGATAGTTTTTAAAATTTCAGTATTTTTTCCGCCTTTCTCCTGTGTTTTCACGACAGGGAGATCCGTGTCAAGGAAGTAAGAAACAACATCAACAGCTTTGTCCAAATATCCCCCGCCATTACTTCTCAAATCCAAAATTATTCCCTTAGGTTCATTCAAAATCAAAGGAGATATGATAGATTTTAATTCGCTAGCCGTGTCATCAGCAAACTGGTTTATTGAAATGTGAATTATGCCGTTATCAAACATTTCACTTTCGACACTTTTAACATTGATTTTTGCTCTTATAACAGTCATCTCTATAGGATTATTTACGCCCTTTCTCAAGATTGTTAAATTGATAGGGGTTCCTTCTTCTCCGCGGATTTTTTGCACAGCTTCGACAAACGATAAATCACCTGCAAATTCATCTCCAATTTTATAAATTACATCACCTGGTTTTATTCCTGCTTTTTCAGCCGGGCTGTCTTTTAATGGATTAACTACGACAATTTGTCCGTCATCCACGCTTAACTCAGCGCCAATTCCTTGAAGATCGCCATTGAGACTATTTGTGAATTCTTCAGTTTCTTCAGGGTCCATAAATACCGTGTATGGATCATCAAGCGCGTCTACCATTCCTTTTATTGAGCCATATACCATTTTACTCGTATCCAGTGCCTCTTCGTGTACGTATTGTGTTTTTAATATTCCCCAAACTCCCCAATACAAATCCATATTTGCTCTGTCCGGAAATTCGCCAGGGCTGGTTCCATCAGAATCAAAATAATTGAGAGCAGTATCAACATAACCTTGATCGGTGACAAAATACCCGCTACCTCCCCCGACTAAAAATATAAAAACGACAACTAATACTTTTTTGAAAGTCTTCATAAGAATATAGGATTAAAGTGAAACAAGTTTACCACAGTTTTTCCTTTAGAAAAAATTAAGAAAAAGTTTAGAAAAATTTATAGTTTTTGAAAGTTTTTTGAAAGGTTCGCGGAGTAAAATTTGGGCGTCTTTGAAGAAATTAAAAAGTCCATTAAAAAATTGTAAATGAGAAATGTAGAAAGGATAATCTGGTTCGGGTGCATTTTCTTTATGATCGTAATTATCATTCTGACGAATTTGCAAAAAGTCGAGACAAAACAGTCTCCAACAATCACGCCAGTCAATTCGATCATACCAGTAAAA
>CAYURU010000016.1:5100-11202 GCA_964447085.1 uncultured Candidatus Peribacteria bacterium
GAAATAGCGAACTTAAGAATCTCAGTCAAAGGAGTGAGTGGTTATTCGTCGGCTACGGAGTTCAGTTTTGACGACGATGTAGGAAACGATAGAGGCACTGATGCAGGTGACGGCATAAGTAGTGGCAGTCTTACTATATTCAAAAACACCGCGAATCTTGCCCTGGAAATAAAACTAGGGGAAAGAGGCGAGACAACTCAAGAGTTCATTACCGAAGCGGATGGTGAGATTTTTCAAGGTCCGGGAGAGTGGCGTTATTATCTCGAAAAGAGTTGGGATCCAATCCCGACCACAAAAGTGTATGACAACATAAGAAGAGTTTTTTTCTTGGAGCGCGATGGCGTTCTGGTGAAGGCTTACCAGTATGACTACACCGGAGGGAAGTATGACGAGGAGATAGAGCGGATTCTATCAGGGGTCGAATTCTATTGAAAACTGCTGTTCAAGTCCGATGAAGTGCCATTCAAATTCCGCTGCTTGGCTTGGCTGTGGAGAATGAGTCGATTGAGCGAAGTTCAAAGGGAATTCCGATGAAGGAAATTCCACTAAAGGAAATTCCACAGGAGGGTCTTGATCATGGGAAGCATAAGAAGAGTGAGAAGCGCAAGAAGGATTATTTCGTTCGTGGCGGTTTCGATGTTTGTGTTTTTTTGTTTCGCAGGGGAAGCTTCTGCAGACCCAAATTACATGATGTTTCTGCCGTTCAAGCACGACACGCGGGTGAAGTGCGTGCAGGGGAACAATGGGAATTACTCGCACTCGGGAACGTTGAAGTACGCATACGACTTCGTTTTTCCGAACGGCGACATCTTCGGCACAAACCTCTACTCGCCAGTCACCGGACGCGTTGTCGATTCCAGGCAGGGAATTCCGGATTACAAGTACAATTCGGAATCCTCGTACAGAAACAATTACGGCTGGGGCAACACTCTGCTTATCAAAGACTATTCGACCGGGCGATATGTGCGCATCGCACATATGAAGCAAGGGTCGTGCAGTTTCAGGGTCGGTGATGAAGTCGAGGTCGGACAGAAGATTGGAAGGGTCGGTTGTAGCGGATTTTCAAGCGCAGCTCATTTGCATATACATATGCAAAGCGTATCCAGCAACAAAGGGCAGTCGATCAACTTCGATTTCATTGAAGGCGACGTACAGCAGGGAAAAAGTTATTACTCCGAACTGGAAGCTAACGTATCGATCATCGACGCAGGCGGTGCGGTTTCGATGGGTACATTGATCGATTTGATTTCGACTTCGGAAGTCGGGGACTGGGACAGAGACTCGACATCATCATCGAACAAAATGACCGCCGGCTCGTCATACACCATCGAATTCGATGATGACGAATCGCAATCGTACAGATGGAAGTTTACGCCAAAAGATACGGGCGTGTACTCGATCTTTGCGAGGGCAACTTCAAGTGGACCGAAGGACGAGCAGGCGTACTATCGATTGTATTCATACGACGACAACGATGTTGAAGAAGACATTTTTATCGATCAGAATGAATCAACCGAAAACCAACTCAAGTACCTGACTACGGTTGTGCTCGATGAAGACAGTACTTACTACATAAAGCTTTATCCGACGACTGAAGATTGCGAAGTCACAGCGGACAGCCTGCATTTCTACAAACATTTATAGTGGAAGTGCCACAAGGGAGTGGTAATTAATTTCTTTTTAGGCAGCGTGACCAACGCGCTTGCCTTTGTGCGATATATGATTCTCGCACGCCAAGCCAAGCAGCTTAGGTTCGATACTTTTGGGTGAATAGCCCAAAAAAAGCCCTCGACTATCCAACAACGGATCGGTCGGGGGCTTTTACTAATTACACAAAGTTCTTGCGGACATTCCACTTAAACCTTCCTGCAAAATTCTCTAAATCTTTTTCAATGGAGCCACACTTATTGCCAATTTTTTCACGCCAACTTTTGAATCATTAAAAGCAACAGTCACAACTCCACCCTGTACTTGTACCACAACTCCGATTCCAAAAACTCCGTGTTCAACTCTATCACCAACTTCGTAAGTAGCCTCTTTGTATTCTTGATCTTCTAATGAAGAAGCGGCTTTCTCTCCACCAAAACCGCGTCCTGATGAACTACTGGCAGACACACCACTATCAATTTCATAAGGAACTGGTTTACTACCAAGCCCGCTGGATGAATAATCAACAACAAGTCCATTTCCAAACTTCCCGCTGAATGAACCGCCAAACCCAAACCTTCTTTTATTCAAAGGTGCCGAGTGTCCACCAAAATTATCTTCAACCAATTCCGCCGGAATATCATCAAAAAATTGTGAAGGAGGATTTGAATGAAATTCACCATAAAGCATTCTTTCCATAGCGTGTAACAAAAACAATCTATCCATCGCGCGAGTCATCGCTACATACATTAATCTTCTTTCTTCTTCCAATTCTCTCGGGTCCATAAGACTCCTATTGTGAGGGAAAATTCCATCCTCAAGTCCGGCAATAAAAACATTTGGAAATTCCAAGCCTTTTGCGCTGTGAATAGTCATAAAAGTCACAGCATTTGCATCAGCTGAAGTTTTGTCCAAGTCAGAAATTAAACTAATTTCTTCCAAGAAAACCGCGAGTGATTCTCCCGGATTAAGAACATCATATTTCGAAGCAACGGAAATCAACTCCTGTACGTTTAGAAGTCTTTCTTCTCCCTCGCTCGTTCCGTCATCCAAAAATTCTTTATACTTAGCCTCCTCCAAAACATGCTTTATCACGCCAGCGGCCTTGAACTCGGTATTCGCTTCTCTTAGCTGTCCGATCAATTTCACAAATCTTTCAACATCACCAATTTTCCCTTCTGATAATTCGGAAATATTTTGCACTTCAGTCATCGCTTGGAACATCGATTTATCATTTAAAGTGGCGTAATTTTGAATAATTTCAAGAGTGCGAGCGCCAATTTTTCTGGTTGGTACATTAATAATTCTTTGCAAACTCACTCCATCATTCGGGTTTTGAATAACACGCAAATAGGCGATCATATCTTTAATTTCTTTTCGATCGTAGAATTTGATTCCACCGACGATTTTGTAAGGCATACCAAATCTCAAAAAGACTTCCTCCAAGACTCTGGACTGAGCGTTTGTGCGGTACAGTACAACGAAATCCGAATATTTTGGAGATTCGTATTCTCTTAAAATATCAGCAATATGGCTCGTGATTAATTCTCCTTCGTGTCTTTCATTGTGAGCCAAAAGTCTTTTTATTTTTGCGCCACCTTCGTGTTCGGTCCATAGTTTTTTATCCTTTCTACTGCGGTTTTTTGAAATTATGTGATGTGCCGCGTCGAGAATATTTTTTGTTGAACGATAATTTTGTTCCAACATCACGACGCGAGCTTCCGGATAATCTTTTTCAAATTCCAAAATATTTTTGATAGTAGCGCCACGCCAACTGTAAATACTTTGATCCTCGTCTCCAATAACACAAATATTCTTGTATTTCTCAGCCAAAAGCTTAATCAACATATATTGTGCGTGGTTTGTATCTTGATACTCATCCACCGAAATATATTTGAATTTCTCCTGATAAAAATCCAAGATGTCCGGGAAATTCTTGAACAACTCGACGGTTTTGCCAATAATATCGTCAAAGTCCAAAGCATTGCTTTGCTTCAATGCTTTTTGATACGCAGGATAAAGTCTTGCAACTTTTTCCATAAACATATTATCCGCATACGAAGCAAACATCTTTTCGTTTATCAACTGGCTTTTAGCGTTTGAAATCGCTCCCAAAACACTTCGCGGATTCATTTTCTTATCATCAAGTCCAGCCTCTTCCATAAGCCGTTTCATCAATATCTGCTGATCCGCATCATCGTAAATCACGAAACTATCTTCGTAGTCCAAATGGTGAATATGTTTGCGTAAAATTCTCACACAAACCGAGTGAAAAGTGCCAACAGTCGGTAAGTCATTTTCCCACATAGATCGGTTTCCAAATTTATTTCCAAAAAGATCAATGTTCCCACCTGTATTGCCATCACCAGCAATTTTCCCCATTAATTTAATAATTCTTTCCTTCATTTCGTTCGCCGCTTTATTCGTAAAAGTGACAGCCAAAATATTCCAAGGGCTAATACCTTTCTGGATCATATATGCGATCCTATTTGTCAGCGCGCGCGTCTTCCCGGAACCCGCTCCAGCAATCACAAGAAGTGGCCCGTCTATACAAGTAACGGCTTCCAATTGCTTATTATTCAAGTTTTTCAACACCGGATTGTTTTCTTCATTCATAGTGAATCAGTCTAGCAAAGTTAAAAGGGACTTCACTATATAAGAAAACCCGCGTGAAAAAAAGCTGGATTTCAAACCACATAGAAACATAATACGGATCTTTGCCAGATACCGTGTTTATATAGGCATTTCTACCAGTAAACTTCTACCAGTGAACTTCTACAGAATCTCCGATATCCGTAAATTCAAATGCCATTTTAGCATCCTCTGGAAGCATTCTCACACATCCGTGACTTACAGGAGTTCCGATATGTTCCTTTGCTTCAGTCCAGAAAGTACCATTGTCATTTGATAGACTTGGGAGGGCGTGCAAACCAACACCTCCTGCAGTTAATCTTTGGAAATAAGGCATTACATAATGAGGAGCTGCGGCACCAACTCTAACTTCATTTTTTTCCATAACGGTAAAGGTTCCTTTTGGAGTCGGAGTTGATGACTTCCCACTTGAAATGTCAAATTCGCGGATAACATAGTCGTCAATTTTTAAAGCCATTTTTTGTTCAGATAAATCAACTTCAATGGATCTTTCTCCATTGATATCAATAGAATCTATATTCATACTTTTATATGCGTAGAGTAATTTTGTTCTCGTTGCTTCATCATTTTCATTGTTTTTACCTGAGTAAATATCAATTTTAAATTCAGCATTTTTCAAATACGTTCCATCGTCCAATTGTGGAGCAAAATACTCTCTATAAATACTGTTTTCAGAATCAGCTTTTGCATAGAAAGTGAAAGATGCAATCTCTCCTGGATCGACTCTCAAATTTCCCTCATCCATTCTTATTTTATTTTTTGTTGCCCATCCGGTGTCTTCGCCTTCATTGCTCATATAAAACTGAGAAAATCTTCCGTCGTTTCTAGTTGTTCCCAAATAAACTCTAGTTCCTGCACATTTACTATCAGGTGAAAACCAAGGTATATTCCCTGCATTTTTTACATAAACTTTTACTTTGAATTCTTCATTCAAATCGAATTTAAATTTTTTCCTTACAGTAATAATCTGTGCATCATATTTGGCAGTGTCTGTTCCTAGTGTAGGCAATGTGCACACATCATCTTTAGTTTTTAATTCCGTATTGTCAGTAGCATTTTTTGTGTCAGAAATAGCCACTTTTGCAGTATCTTTTTCACTAGTGGAAGCTGTTAATCGCACTTTCTTTGTAATTTTTTTAGTGACAATATTATCATTTTTATCAATCGATGATTTATTTATAGCATTTGCATATTCTTCAGGGTTGGCGACATAGCTATTTAACTCAGGATTATCTGGGGTGACAACAACCGTGTCCGAAACGACATCGGCATCTAATATAGAAGAATGTAAAACACTTGAATCCAACTCTCCTTGAGTATTAAAACTAGGAGATGCGATGATAGTGAAAGTGAGCAGCCCGAGTGCGGAAATTAGATACAGAGGTTTTCTCATACTTGTATGGTTTTTATATTTATTTTAATAAAAAATTATAACACAAAAACACGATCAATGCAAGTACGCACATCTAGCCCGGGGTAGAAAAATCCTCAGGTTAGAAAAATCTAGCCCGGGATAGCTATCCGGGATAGCCATCAGCAGCTCTCAGCTCAAAAGCTTTTGCAACTCCTTCTTGAAAGTTTCTAGATCTTTAAATTGTCTGTAAACAGAAGCAAATCTTATATAAGCGACCTCATCTAATTTCTTCAAAGCTTTCATAATAGCTTCACCGATTGCTGAAGAAGGGACTTCTTTTCCAATATTCCCCAAATCTTCTTCGATTTTATCTATAACCTTTGAAACTTGATCCTGAGTGACTTGTCTTTTTTCGCAAGCGATCCAGATTCCTCTTTCCACTTTTGAAC
>CAYURU010000017.1:0-10723 GCA_964447085.1 uncultured Candidatus Peribacteria bacterium
GAACGAAATATACTGCGAAAAAAGTTTGCAAAGAATTAAATGTAATAGGAATTAAAGCCGCAGAAATTCACTCAAACAGATCTCTTTATCAAAGAATGGAAGCATTGGAAGGATTCAAAAAAGGTAAATATAGTGTGCTTGTGGCGACAGATATAGCATCAAGAGGAATTGATGTTAAAGGAATTCAATTAATAGTAAATTTTGATTTACCGGAAGATCCTGAAGATTATGTTCACAGAATTGGTCGTACAGGAAGAGCTGGTGAAACTGGTAAAGCTATTTCTATGGCTACTCCTGACCAACGTGGCAAAATCTATAGAATTGAAACTCTTATTAAAACGAAATTGACAGTTATTGGTGAAGAGCCACGTCATTCTTCAAAAGCTCCAAAATATTCACGCGAAAAAGAACAAGAATATTTAAAAAAACGTCACTTCGTAAACAAGAGACGCTTTGGGAAAAGAAAATTCAGCAACAATTCATCTGGAAGTCACAATTCATCCGGAAGCCACTCATCGTCAAGAAGCCATTCATCATCCGGTAGATCATTCGGTCGCAAATAAGTCGTAAATAATTATTTTATTACTTTTGACCTTTTCCTTTCGGTTTCACCAAGGATTCTTTTTCTTAGACGAATATTGTAAGGAGTGATTTCTACATATTCATCATCCTTAATGTATTCAATGGCTTTCTCAAGCGTCATATCGATAGGTGGGACTAAGTCCAAAGCCTCATCTGCACCAGATGAACGCATATTTGTAAGATTTTTATTTTTCGTAGCATTTACAACTAAATCTTCTGGGTGATTATGTTCACCAATGATCATTCCCTCATAAATATCCACAGCCGGTTTTATAAACAACGGACCACGTTCTTGTAATTTCCAAAGTGAATAAGCCATAGATTTTCCAGTTTCGCCGGAAATCATAGAACCAACTGATCTCTTTTCAATATCACCGGTGTAAGGAGCAAAATGATCAAATGAATGATAAAGAGTTCCGGTACCGCGAGTAAGAGTGATAAATACAGAACCAAATCCAAGAAGTCCGCGTGTAGGAACCATAAATTCCAAAGCGGTATTTCCATTTTCAGTTTTTATATTTGTCATTTGTCCGTGAAAAGATGAAAGAGCTTCAATTACTTTTCCAGCACATCCATCAGGCACGTTCACCGCCACGAATTCGATTGGCTCATTTAACACACCATCAATCATTTGAGTGATAACTTTAGGTCGAGAGATCTGCAATTCAAATCCTTCCCTTCTCATCGTTTCGATCAAAACCGCGATATGCATTTCACCGCGTCCATAAACTCTCATTGAATCACTATTTGCAATCGGTTCGACTTTTAGCCCGACATTCGTCTCAATTTCGCGCAATAATCTTTCTTTTACATGACGACTCGTAACAAATTTTCCTTCACGTCCCGCGAATGGGGAATTATTTACCAAAAATTCTATTTCAAGTGAAGGTGGATCTATACGAATCGCAGGCAACGCTTCAACATTTTCATCGGTCGTTATAGTCTCTCCAACCGCAATATCAGGAATTCCAGCGATTGCAACGATATCTCCGGCACACACTTCATCCACATCCATTTTATTCAAACCTTTATAAGTGAAAACTTTTGTAATTTTACCTTTTCTCTTAACTCCATCGTGTCCGATAATCCATATATTATTATTTCCGCCTGAAACTTTTCCTTCATAAACTCTACCAATTCCGATACGTCCGAGATAATTATCGTATTCAAGTGTGGAAGGTTGCATTCTAAATGGCTTTTCTGTATCTACAGTCGCTGGTTTTACGTGTTTCAAAATAAAATCAAATAGCGGAGTGATGTCTTTTTTCTCATCATTCAAATTATTGATAGCGATTCCTTGACGAGCAATGGTGTAAATATAAGGGAAATCAAGTTGTTCATCAGTTGCTCCAAGTGAAGCAAATAAATCAAAAGTTAAATTCAAAACTTCATCAGGTCGAGCCATTGGTTTATCAATTTTGTTGATAACAACCAAAACCTTCAACCCCAATTCAAGCGCTTTCTTAAGCACAAATTTCGTCTGTGGCATCGGACCTTCATACGCATCCACCACCAACAGTGTGGCATCCACAGTTCGAAGCATACGTTCTACCTCAGAACCGAAATCCGCGTGTCCAGGAGTGTCAACGATATTGATTTTAGTACCTTTATAACTGACAGCCGCATTCTTCGCATATATCGTAATTCCACGTTCTTTTTCCTGATCATTACTGTCCATAATCAAATGTCCAACAGTCTGATAAGATTCAAAAGCTCCTCCGCCCTTTAATAAAGCGTCAACAAGAGTTGTCTTGCCGTGATCTACGTGCGCTATGATGGCTATATTTCGTATTTCCATAATCTTAAACTAATCTTGAAATTCAAGTAGCGAGATTCTACTCTTTAAGATGTAATTAGCAAGCTAAAAACAACAATTGGCAAGTCCAAAGCAACTAAACAAATCAATTGGCTCAAGTAATCGACAAAACCTAAAGCTTTGGTAAGTGAATCTCGGCTAACATACATCTTGCGCTTCCACCTCCGTGTTTTTCAATCACTTCCAATGGAGAAGAGAGAATTCTGGCGTATTTTTCTATTTTTGTGACTTGTTCTTCATTCAACGAATCTCTTGCTTGTTGAGACATTACAAGAATACTTTCTCCGGCCTCATTTCTCACCTGCAACATATTTCCCGCGAATGAATAAAGTTGTTTGTAGGAAATTTCAATGATTTCGTGACCTGTTTTTTCCAAACTTTTAATAAGTTTCTCTCTTTCTTTTAAATCGGGGACGGATTCGGAACAAACAACAGCAAATTTATCGCCGACAGACATCATTACATTCGTGTGATAGATTTCCATACCTTTTCGATCTACAGAATGAAAAGCGACAATTTTATATTTTAATTGCTTCCCGAAATCTTCCAAAACATTCAAATAAGTTCTTGCGGAGAGGCATGCGTAAGCGATTTTATTGATTCTATCCAAAACCATACTTCCTGTTCCTTCCAAGAATTGTCCTTCGTTTTCGTAGTGAGCTAGATCTATTAATTTATCAATTTTAAAAGATTTTTCCTCTTCCAAAGTATGAAGGATGTCAGATCTTCTTTCAGCGCGTCTGTTTTTTGTAAGCATAGGGTAGAGGACAACTGTTCCATCCTCGTGTGTTGATACCCAGTTATTTGGGAAAATTGAATCAGGAGTATTTGGCTTAGGAGTGTCATTTATTGATACTACGTGTACTCCATTTTCTCTTAATTTATAAACAAGCGCATTAAATTCCTCCAAGGCTTCTTCTTGGATTTCAGCGTCTTTTTCCTCAGCACTCATAGATTGGAAAGCATTCGTGCTAATAGTCTGTGGATTAGCCTTGAAATTAATTGGCCTAATCATCATTACCGTATCTGTAGTTTGAGCCTTTGAAGATTGAATCACTGGTAGAATTTATAATAATCTCATTATAACATATTTTGTCGCAAAAGCAAGTATTAACAGATGGGATTCGACTAAATATTGGCGAAATTCTACATATATTTTTATAAATTAAAACAAAATCCCCTCGTCATATGAAATCAATATTGTGAAATTCGTTAATATATGATTAAATTGTGACACAACGGGCAGCTTCTAACTGTCCAAATTATTTTTTTTCACAACAAAAATGGACTCAAAAAAAATGAAAGTGTTCGTTACACGACCAATCCCGGAGCCAGGTTTAAAACTTCTTGAACAGTATTTTGATTTAAAAGTAAGGCAAGAAGATAGCCCTATTTCTCCTGAAGAATTGAAAGAAGAAATTAAAGATTGTAGCGGAATTTTGACGATTTTAAGTGACAAAATAGACGGATCAATATTGGATTTGGCTCCAAATTTAAAAATAGTTTCGAATTTTGCGGTTGGATACGACAATATAAAAGTTCCGGATGCAACAGAACGAGGAATCAAAGTTGGAAATACACCTGATGTTCTTACTCAATCCACAGCTGAACATGCTCTCGCTCTCACTATGTCATTAGCAAAAAGAACTGCTGAAGGCGATAGAATTATGCGCGCAAACTCATTCCCTGGATGGGGGCCGATGTATATGCTCGGAATAGAGCTTTACCAGAAAACTGTTGGAATTTTAGGATATGGAAGAATTGGACGAAGATATGCGGAAATGATGCACGCAGCATTCGATTGCAAAGTGATTTTCGTTGACAACTGCAATATTGGAGAAGGTAAAAAATATGATTTAGGGGAAAGAGTCACTTTAGACCAACTTTTCGAACAGTCTGACATTTTGAGCGTTCACGTTCCACTTTGTGGGGAAACAAAACACCTCATAAACAAAGAAACATTGGGGAAAATGAAGAAAACAGCACTTTTGATAAACACAGCGCGCGGTCCAGTTGTTGATGAACAAGCTTTGTTGGAAGCGCTTAAAAATAAAACAATTGCAGGAGCGGCTATGGACGTTTTTGAAGCAGAACCAAGACGTTTGGAAGGACTTGAGAAATGTGAAAATGTAGTAATGACACCTCACACAGCATCTGCAACTTGGGAAGCTAGAAATAAGATGGCGGAAGTTGCTGCAAAAAATATTATTGGCGTATTAGTAGAAGGTGAAACCCCGGTTTCAATCGTCAACAAATGATTAAAAACAAAAAACAACTTTTAAAAGACTTTGGTGAAGCCAAGTTTTTAATTGAAATGGCCGAAGAGGCTCTTGAATTTTTACAGCCTGAAAATTTAATAAAGAAGAATTTTAAATTAAGTTCTATCCCAAATTTAAAGGATGTAGAAAATATTTATGTTGTAGGTGCGGGGAAAGCTACTTACAAAATGGCAGTTGCAATAAATGGCTTATTTAAAGGAAAAATTAAAGATGGATTAATAAATGTCCCAGTTGCAATCACGAGGAAAATAGGGAATATCCGCGTCAATAAAGCGGCTCATCCATATCCGGACGAGAATGGTCTAAATGGTGCAAAAGAAATTTTAAAAATTGCTCAAAAAACTACTGAAAAAGATCTTTTGATATGTTTGATAAGTGGAGGAGGTTCAGCATTGATGCCATTGCCAGCTCAAGGACTTACATTGGCGGACAAAACAGCGTTGACGAAAAAACTTCTCTCATCCAGAGCCGATATTCACGAAATAAACACAGTGCGTAAACATGTTTCCGGAATCAAGGGCGGGCGTTTAGCCTCTAACACAAAGGCAAAACTCATTGGGCTTTATATTTCGGATGTGTTGGGAGATAAAATTGAAAGCATTGCTTCAGGGCCGACTGTCGCTGATAAAAGCACAATAGCGAACGCATTAAAAATTCTAAAAAAATATAAAATAGATGACAAAAAAATAATCGAAGCAATCAAGAAAAACGAAAGTCCAAAAAAACTCAACACGAAACGCGTGAAAAATTTTATTATCGGAAGCAATAGAGTTGTTCTTAAATATTTGAAATCATTTGCCGAAAAAAAAGGATACAAAGTTGATCTTTTTATAGACAAACTTGAGGGCGAAGCAAAAAAAATGCCAACAAAAATTTTCAAGAATACTTCCGCTCATAAGATATCAATTTTTGGTGGAGAAACTGTCGTGAAAATAGTAGGAAACGGACAAGGCGGGAGAAATCAAGAAATGGCTCTTGTCAGCACTAAATCGTTGCCAAAGGACGCGGTTTTTATGACTCTGGCAACAGACGGCGTAGACGGTGTCACAGACGAGCCGATAGCAGGAGCAATTATTACAAATAAAATCGTTTTTCAAATTAAAAAAGAAAAAATAAATATAAAAAAATACATAGACTCAAATGATTCATACAATTGTTTGAAAAAACTCAATTGTTTATTGAAAACAGGACCTTCCGGAACGAACGTTGGCGATATAGCAATCATCCTCAAGAAATAAGTGCAGACTCTCCTGCGAGTCTTCCAGTCGTCCACGCAGCGTGTAGATTGAATCCGCCAGTGAATGCATCGACATCCAAAATCTCCCCCGCGAAATAAAGTCCGGGACATTTTTTAGACTGCATTGTTTTATTATCTATTTCGTCCAACGAAACTCCTCCGGCTGTCACGAATTCTTCACCGGGAATATTGCCAGTTATAGTGACTTCAGAATTTTTTAGAAACTCGACAGTATGGTTTAATTCTTTTTTTGAAACTTGAGAATTTGTCTTTTCTAAGCCAACGCCGACTTGTATGCAAATTGCGTCAGCAAAAGATTTTTGTACGAGAATATCAATAGTGTTTGTGAATTTCTTATTTGGATGCGCTTTTATATCAGTCTCAATTCTAGACTTTAAATTTTCATAAGAAACATTTGATAAAAAATCTAAACGTAATTTTTTATCTTTTAAATTTTCGTGTGCGCCCAATGCCGACAAAACAAATACTCCAGGTCCGCTCACCCCCGAATGTGTAAACAAAAATGGTAATTCGGTCTCGTAAATCTTGGACGCGATTAATTTGATTTTAGTATTAGTGAAAGATAATCCGGAAAGACGTTTTGGCCATTTTTCAAGAATAGAAAATCCATGCAAACTAGCCGCCAACGGCGTAATAGTATGTCCTAATTTTTTTGCGAATTCATAGCCATCACCTGTAGATCCCGTGGATGAATAAGCATTTCCTCCCATCGTAATAATCAATTTCTCAACTTCAAATTTTGAATTGATTGTAAATTTTCCCTTCGCAAATTTAACATTTTCAACAGGCGTATTTAGAGATAATTTTACTCTTTTATCTTTTAAAATTTTTTCAAAAATACCAACGATATCACCTCCATCATCCGACTTCGGGAAAACTCTATTATCTTCTTCGATTTTTAGTTTTACACCGTGTTTTTCAACCCATTTATACATGTCGAAAGGCGAAAAATTATGCATGGCAAAACTCAAAAATCTACTTCCCCGAGGATATTTTTTCAAACCCTCTTTTATATCACGAATACCTGTAGTGACATTACATCTGCCTCCACCAGTTATAAGTATTTTTTTGCCGATAGAAGGATTTTTTTCAAAAATAAAAACTTCATCATTAAACCTAGCATTCTCCAGTATTGTAGCGGCTGCCATAAGCCCTGCAGCTCCAGCGCCGATTATTCCGATTCTCAACTCAAATTGTATTAAAAAAATAAAATCTTATAATAGATTTATACTAAACCAATAAATTATGCCAGATAAAAAAGTCACAAGAAAAAAAGTCATACATAAACACGTCAAAGGATTCATCGATGAATTCAGGACATTTGCAGTAAAAGGAAATGTTATAGATCTCGGAATAGCAGTTATCATCGGAGCTTCTTTTAATACAATTGTGCAATCTCTTGTTAAGGACGTAATTATGCCATGTTTTGGAAAACTTCTCGGGAATGTGGATTTTTCACAACTATATATAAATCTATCAGAACAAACATTCCCATCATTAGCAGAAGCGGAAGCAGCATCGGCTCCAGTCATCAGATACGGACTTTTTATTAATAATGTAATAAATTTTTTCATAGTAGCCCTCACCATATTTATAGTGCTTAAGATATTTTTCAAAAGCAAATTTAAAGACGGCAAAGTCGAAAAATAATGATCAAGCGTGCAAAAATTTTAAATAAAGAAGTTTCAGTAAATGTTATTTCAGATGCAGATAATTCTGTGTTTGAAGAGATTTTTATAGACAGGGATTACAACATCGTTGATGATAAAATTAAAAATGCTAAATCTCTGATAATAGATATAGGGGCGCATATTGGATGTTTTTCAATATATACAGCCACGTTAAATCCAGACGTGAAAATTCTTGCTTTCGAGCCAGACGAGAACAACTACAAGCTTTTAAAAGAAAATTTATTGTTAAATCATTCCAAAAACGTCCAACCAAAAAATCTTGCAGTCGCGGGGAAAGAAGAAGTGCGTACACTTAATATAAGTGGAGACTCTCATAATCATTCTTTTTATAATACTGAAAATAAAGTTTCAGAAAAGAAAATACAGACCACAACGATTCAAAAAATACTGAGAAATCACCCAAAAGTTGATCTCATCAAAATCGATTGTGAGGGGGCGGAATTCGAAATTTTAAGAAATTTAACAGAAGAAGAGTTTTCAAAAACAGAATCGATATATATAGAATTTCATGAATTTGAAGAAGGAATGAATAGATCGGAATTAAAGAGTGTACTTGAAAAAAATGGCTTCCAGGTGCGGATATCCGAGTCTCGATACGACAGAAGATTTGGGTTTATTTTTGCGAAAAATAAAAAATACAGATAAAAAGCGTTTTTCTAAATCTGTTGACAAATCAGGCTAATCTATCAATGGAATCTTTACAGTCAATCTGTTATCAGGTAGGCTTCAGGTTGGCTTATTTCTTAACCCACTATTCTATGGCTTATGCACACAAGAACAGCAAGGGGCAAACCTACTACCTCCACACAAAAGATGTAACTCTTCGTGGTGGCAGAAAACAGACAATCTACTATTTCGCTCGTGAAGTAAAACCAAAGGATGCTTTGGAAGCTATGCCAGCAGGCAGAAAAGTAGTAGAGAACAAGAGAACAGGACTCCCTATGTTGAAAAAAGTCTAATCGACTTTAAGTTGAAACGATCAAAGCTCCCCGCAAGGGGAGCTTTTTTGTCGCCACGACGTGTCTCAATACAAATTAAAAATCATTTGCCTTTGAGAAAACAAACCATTAGAATCTCTCCGTAATTCCCCTTGCCGGGGTAGCTCAGTGGTAGAGCACACGACTGAAAATCGTGGTGTCGGCAGTCCGATTCTGCCCCCCGGCACCATTTTAGCATTTTCCTTCTGAAGCCAATATTAATATAAGATAAATTATTCTTTTACAGGCTGTCTATCCTATATTCCCATTCTCTTTGTATTTTTTCCATATTCGCCATATAATAAAGACATTCAAAATCCTTTAACCCATCTTCTATGAAGGTACGTACTCAGTTCAAAAACATGACGGACAAGGAACAGGCGCTCTTTTCGGATTATCTGGAGAAGAAAACGGATCAGATTGAAAGTTTGTTAACAAACTTTCCTGAAGATACCGTAATGCTTGAGACAAGGGTGGAGAAATTTGAAAAGCATGATGCGTTTGATGTTGAAATAACTCTTCATATGCCAAGCAAAACAGTTCAGGCCAAAGAAGCCAGTCACGCAATTACAAAAGCTGTAGATTTATCAAAGGATCGTTTGATAGCACAGATCAAAAAGACATTAGACACAAGAAAACATTCATCAATAGCACGTCGTTCTAAAGCAGATGAAGTAGAGGTTACATCAGAAGAATCAATAGAAGCCTTCGAAGTGGTTTAAATGAGCAGATAAAATCAGGACAACGAAAAAAGCGGAATTCCTATAAAGGGTTCCGCTTTTTCTAGTAGCTACCAGAAAAAAACTTATTCTGCTTCAACTGCTGGAGTCTCAACTGGAGTCTCAGTTGCTGGAGTTGTCTCTTCAACTACTGGAGTCTCTTCTGTTGTTACTGGAGTCTCTTCTTCAACTGGTTTGCAACCAGCGAATGCTAGAACACTAAGAAGCGCTAGACCTAGAAATAACTTCCTCATAGCAAGGGGGTTAGGAAATATTTTTGTTTCATTGAGAATGATTATATTGATTTTTTGAAAAATGTAAAAAGATTATTAGATTGATTAATTGCTTTTTATCCAAAAAAATGATCAAATAACATATGTAAAATTATGGTAAATAATAAAAACTTCATATACGGAGAGAAAATCGCAAAAAACGCGCTAATAGCAGCGACAATATACGCAGCTGTAAAAATTATAATTGCGTTTGTAACAAATCTTGAAGTCGTGATGGCAGATGCTATAGATGCATCTACAACTATAGTGATGTTGTTTGCAAGCTATGTAGGACTAAAGTTATCTCGTAAATCAGCGAATAAAAATTTTGAATACGGATTTTATAAGGCAGAGACATTAGGTAGTTTAATAATTTCAATTATCATTCTATATGCAGGATATAGAGTATTAACAAATGCATTAGTAAATATAGAGGGGAGCACAGGAGGAGTACATCACATAATAGCGGTAATAGCATCAATTGCATCAATTTTTATATCACACGCAACTTCAGAAAAATTAAGAAAAGCGGCCGTTACAGTTAATTCTAAATCACTCCTAGAAAATGCAACTCAACAAAAAATAGATGTAATAGTTCAACTGGGGGTTATAGCGAGTATAGTAAGTAACTATATGCATATTAAATATGTTGAAGGTATAGCTACGATTTTAATATCGATATTGATATTTTACGTTGGATTTAAGAGTGCAAAAGAATCTTTATTCTATTTATTGGATTATTGGGACGACCCAAAATTAACAAAACGAATTAGAAAAATAATTACAGATAATTGCGAAATAGTTAAAGGAATAAAAAAGATAAGGATGAGAAAAGCTGGAACCGTTATATTTGGTGAAATTTTTGTTGAAGTTGATCCATTTGTAGATTTGGCAGATCTAGATGAAGAATTGGAGATTTTAGAATCAAAAATTAAAGATGAGAACAAATACATACAAAATTGTTCAATATACACGTACATAGATAAAAATAAGCGTGTTAAAATAGGAGTTCCTATAGAAAAAGGAAAAGATCTTAATTCAAAAATTGCAAGAAGCCTTAAGCGTACACATGCATATGAATTTGTAATATTAAAAAATAATAAGATAATAAAAAGTTATAGAAGAAAAC
>CAYURU010000018.1:0-10164 GCA_964447085.1 uncultured Candidatus Peribacteria bacterium
CCATTTTTTTTGCTTTCAAAAGCAACTCGTTATTTTTCAAAACAGCACTAGCGCCACTCTTTTTCCCATCGCTTTGAATTTTGTTTCTCAGCTCGATTATGTTTTTGATTTTTTCCAAAAACCACGGATCGATCCCCGAAATTCGAGCAATCTCATCAACCGTCCACCCCTCGCGAAAAGCCTGTGCAATCACAAGAATTCTTTTTGGTGTCGGATGCTCAATGTCGTATTGAATTTCATCGGATTTTATCACGACGTCTTCATTCGCAGTTATTCCATGAAGTCCAACTTGCAGCATTCTCAAGCCCTTTTGTAAGACCTCTTCAAACGAACGACCAAGCGCCATTATCTCGCCCACGCTTTTCATTTCAGATGAGATTTCTTTTGAAACCATTCGAAATTTATTCAAATCCCATCGCGGAATTTTTAATGCGACATAGTCCAGCGCCGGTTCGAAAAAAGCGGAAGTCTCGCGAGTCACGGCGTTCCGTAACGAAGGCAATGTATATCCGAGCGCCAATTTTGCGGCAATATGAGCCAAAGGATATCCGGTCGCTTTTGAAGCCAACGCCGAAGATCGCGATAATCTGGCGTTAACTTCAATCACTCTATAATCATCAGACTCAGGATCGAGCGCATACTGAATATTACACTCCCCTACTATACCCAAATGTCTTATTACTCTGATCGCGATCTCTCGAAGTTTATGATATTCGTGATTTGTTAATGTTTGTGATGGAGCAATTACGATCGATTCTCCGGTGTGAATTCCAAGTGGGTCGAAATTTTCCATATTGCAAACAGTCACGCAATTTCCGTCAGAATCTCGTACGACTTCGTATTCAATTTCTTTCCATCCTTTTAAACTTTCTTCGACCAAAACCTGAGGACTATATGCAAATGCAGTCTCTAATAAAGGTTCCAATTCTTCAGCATTACGAGCAAAGCCACTTCCCTTTCCTCCGAGCGCGAAGGCCGCACGAATAATTACCGGATATCCGATTTCATCCGCAGCGGTGACAGCTTCTTCAAGGCTTAGACAAGCTTGGCTTCGCGCGCTTTTAACGCCGATTTCTCCCAATCTTTCTTTGAATAATTCTCTGTCCTCAGTATCCAAAATTGTTTCAACAGACGTTCCCAAAACTTTAACTCCATATTTTTTTAAAACTCCTCTTTTCCAAAGTTCAATTCCGCAATTTAAAGCGGTCTGCCCTCCAAACGCAAGGAAAATTCCATCAGGTCTTTCTTTCTCTACAACTCTAGTCACAAAATCCGCATTTACAGGCAAAAAGTAAACTTTGTCCGCCAAATCTTCAGAGGTTTGTATTGTCGCAATATTTGGATTTACCAACACGCTTTTAATTTTTTCCTCTTTTAAAACTTTGATTGCCTGAGATCCTGAATAATCGAATTCTCCAGCCTCTCCAATTTTTAGAGCTCCGCTCCCAAGTACGAGCACTTTTTTAGGCAACTTTCCTTCTCCTTTAACTGTGTTTTTTTTGGAAAAAACCTTGCCTTCAGAGCTTTTAGCCCTTTTCGGCGAAGAATTTTTTGTGAGATTCTTTCTGGAGAGCATTAATTACTTTAAGTTTGAAAAGATTTTAATATAATAACCCGACGAAGCAAAGCAAAAAGTGAATTTTGGTGCCGCGGGCGGGACTTGAACCCGCACCCGCTTACGCGGACAGCGTTCTGAACACTGCATGTCTACCAGTTTCATCACCGCGGCTTAAGAAACTGCCATCAATCTATTCCACAAAGATTTTTAATTCAAGATTATGAAGCCATAAAAGAAGTTATGAAAAGAGAAGTTAGGATTAAGATTGACATAAATCGTAAAAATGGTAACATGTGACACCACGAAACCAGTCATTAAAAAACAATAATATGGATACAATAGAGATGAGAAGTATAGATTTAGGTGAATTAAAACCTGGTATGCATACTACGGCAGGAACACGATCTTTGGATAAAGAATTTGGAAATCCTAGTGAGTGCGAAACGTCTGCGGGAGAAGAAGATGCCGATAAAGAAGTTACTGGAATTATTCATGATTTTTGTCGCGAAGCAGGAAGATTTGTTGCGGTAGAAGAATCTTTTATAAGAGAGAAACTTTTAGAACAAATCAAAGAGCTCACAAGGATAACGGCAGAAAATGCTGTCATAGAAAAACAAAACGCTACGAGAGGAGGTATTCTGTCGAAAATAGGATTGAGAGAAAAACGTATTGAATTCAAACAGGCCCCAGACTTTTCAAAGTTCTCTTTTTCTGAATCACTGAATGATAAAATAGAAAACAGTCCTTTGAGAAAAGTTCTTTTGAAAATGGTTGAAGATGGTTATCTAGAGATTGCAGGAGAAACTAATCAGGTGACAGTTTTTGCTCCGACAAAAAAGATGTTTTATAAGCCAAAAAAAGACGAGAACTCTCAAGGTTCCAGAAGTGAGGTTCCGTTGCCTCCGATTGGATAACATTTCTGTTGGGCAGAAATTCTGTCTTCAATTTTTCAAATTTGATATATAGTCGTAATTGTTATGCCTATTCAATACGAAACAATTCGCTCTTTTCGTCGCAGTCTTTCGATTCAAGTTCATCCTTCAAGAGGCGTGATTGTTCGTGCGCCTCGTTTTATGTCTGATCGCAGGATAGCAAAATTTTTAGAAGAAAAAGAAATTTGGATAAAAAAACATTTAGAAAATTTTAAGGAAAGAAAACAGCGCAATGAAGCGCTAAAGAAACGTGAATTTGAACCAGGACAGCTCTGGCCTTTTTTGGGGGAAGAAATTCAATTACCGGTGCATACCAAGAAATATGTGGAACAGTGGTACAAAGAAAAAGCTATTAAAATATTCGTGGAGCGTACAGGAATGTATTCAGCTATGTTGTCGGAATTAATGGGAAAAAGTATTTTTCCAAAAGAAATAAAAATTCGCTCATACCGTGCGCGTTGGGGAACTTGTTCTCGGGATAATGTAATCACATACAACTGGCGCGCGATCGTGGCGCCACAGCCAGTCGTAGATTATTTAGTTATTCACGAGTTGTGTCATATCGTCCACAAGAATCACGCGCGCCAATTTTACGATCTGGTTTCAAAACTCGATCCAAACTACAAAGCCCACCGCAAATATCTTCGGTCAAACACAGATTTACATTTTACAAATCTATAGTTTTGACAAAGCGTATCGCAAAAAAGCGTTCCGCAAAAAGCCTTCCGTCAAAAACTCCTGCGTCAAAAACTTCAGCAATAAAAAAGCGCCCCCTCCCTTTTCGTTTTAAAATTTCATTTCGTTCCCATGAACTTCGGCTCCATTTTCAGGGACGATCTTCCAAGAAATGTGCGGTTCTAATTTTCCAGGGATACCAAATCCACTAGCTTTTGGGTGTCCTCCTCCTCCAAAAACAGAAGCAACTTCGCTTAAATTCACATCGTCACGTTGAGTTCTAAGAGAGCCTTTTACAATCCCCTTCTCGTCTTCACTCAAAAGTACGGAATATTTACTCCCGGGAACTGCGTTCAATAAATCTATCACTCCGCCGGCATCTTTTGATGAGGTTTCACAAACGTTGTAGTCGTGTCTGTTTGCAGCGGAAACAGTTACGTTGTCTTCATTTACATATGTTCTTTCCAATATTCTTCCCCAAAGTCTCAGTTTGTTTACAGGCGTCGTGTGAAATAATTCTTTGGCGGTTCTTTTGAAATTTGCTCCATATTTCATCAATTCTGAAGCCACCTTTAACACGTATTCGTTTACATTTGAGTGCATAAAACTTCCGGTATCAAAATAGAGTCCGTGCATAAGAGCGGTCGCAATATCTTTATCGAGTTCCCATTTTGCGTGCTGAATAAAGAAGTAAATGATGAAGCAAGTCGCACAGGCTTGAGGGTCAACAATATTTATAGTTCCAAATAAGTCGTTTGATTCGTGGTGATCAAAATTGATAAAAGGTTTTTTGATTGTAGTCATTTTGTTTTCTCCGACCAAAACTGTTTTGCCTTCAAAAAGTTCAGGTTTTTTTTCGTTGAATGCTACGAGTTTTTTTGCACCACAGTCTACACTGACTATCACATCGAAGTCGTCATAGTCAAAATCTTGAACGTAATCTTTCGCTCCACGAAGCCATAAACTGTTTTCCGGAACTGGATCTACGCACGCGCTTACTACTTTTTTCCCGAGTTTTTCTAATGAATATCTTAATGCTAAATTGCTTCCTACTGCATCGCCATCTGGCGATCTATGTGAAATGATACATATCCTGTTCGCATTGAGGAGTGTGCGTTTGGCTTCTGAAAATTTTGTAAGCATTCCTTTCATAAATTTTTATTTTTTTATTTTCAAAGGAGTAAATTTTAACATTATTTTTTGTGTTAAGTGAACTGATTGTATTAAACTTCGAGTTGCAC
This sequence comes from uncultured Candidatus Peribacteria bacterium, assembly GCA_964447085.1. Taxonomy (GTDB): domain Bacteria; phylum Patescibacteriota; class Gracilibacteria; order UBA1369; family LOWO2-01-FULL-3; genus DAONBD01. The sequence continues at coordinate 4,407 of CAYURU010000018.1, forward strand.
TTAATATGAAGCGTTATATAGACAACTTTAAATGACAAAAAAAGAACTATTCAGTCACCAAATAATGGATTTTGCAAGCAAGCTTGGGTTTGATTTGATTGGATTTTCATCTGTGAAAATAGATGAAAAGTCTTACAAATATTTCAAAGATTGGCTGGATAAACGTGCGTATGCGGATATGTCTTATATGAGTGAAAAAGAGCGTGTTGCGAAAAGAAAATCCGCAGAATCGTTAATGAAAAACGCAGAATCAGTGATAAGTCTTGGAATTAATTATTATCACGAACAAGCTCCTCTCAAGCGAGGGCACGGAAGGGTTGCGCGTTATGCATTTGGTCGGGATTATCATAAAGTTTTAAAGGGGAAATTGAAAAAGCTTGAAGAGTTTTTGCAGTCAAATTTTGACGATCAATTTTTACGCGATTCAGCTTTTTCCGGCTCTTCCTCAAATGTTTCGTCGGATAAACAAGGTCGTTCACGAATTGAAACTTTGAGTTACGTGGACACGGGTCCGCTTTTGGAGCGAAGTTTTGCAGTTCAGGCAGGACTTGGCTTTATAGGTAAAAATTCTTGCTTAATAACGAAAGAATTTGGTTCATGGGTTTTACTTTGTGAGGTAATTACAAATTTAAAAATCCACGAAATCCAATACGATCTACCCCGGGCTAGCTTTTCCCAAACCTGTAAAAAAAACTACCCCGGGCTAGCCTGCGGTTCTTGCACTAATTGCATAGATTCATGCCCAACTCACGCGATCACAAAAAAAGAAGACGGAGAATATTTCATAGATGCAAATAAATGTCTTTCTTATTGGACGATTGAATACAAAGGTCCTGCTTCGAAAATCCCAAAACAAATTCGTACAGCGATGAAACAGACTAACCGTTTTTATGGCTGTGATATTTGCCAAGAAGTTTGTCCGCACAATTGTCGCTCGAAAAAATCTCAGCACGACGAGTTTATCAATAATCCAATCGCCGGGGATTCTCAAAATCTTCAACAAATTCTCGCAATAAAATCAGAAAAAGAATTTCTAGGGAAATTCGCGGGGTCTCCTGTTATGCGTCCGAAATTAAAAGGGCTAAAGCGCACAGCGAAAATTCTATTGCAAGCTAGTACAGATAAAAAACTCACACCAGCAAAGCCTCGCAAGAAATAAATTAATTTCTTTGTTTCTTTACATATTTTGTCGTATTTCTTTGAGCCTGATTTGAGTTTACATTAGCGTGAATCCATCCTGGTTGAGGAGGTCGCGTGTCATTTTTTGTGACTTTGAATCCTTCTTCTTTGAGATATGCGTTTCTGTCGGTTTTGTTTTTGTCCATATTTTGTTTTTAATAATTAACAAATATGATTTTAACACAAATATGATTAAAAGGCAATCTAGGGAGTATAAAGTCGGACGCAAAAATTAACGCAAAAAATAATGCAAAAACTAACGCAAAAAACACACATAAAAACTATACGTACTCGTGAAAATTACATATATTTCGCCATCAAATTTTCTATATCGACTTCTTTCCCTATATCGACTGGTTTCCCCTTAGACAAGCCGATTTCGCTGGATTCGTAAGTTGGTCTAAACCCTTTGTAGAAAACGCCGATTGGGATTTTGTCGTTCCATTCACGACTGCGTTTTATGGCGTCTCCAATACTTGAATCACAAACCCCATTCTCATCGATAAAAGGAATTTTGTATGTGTTATCTTCCTCTAGTTTATAAACTCTTTTATTGAAGAACTCATAAGTGTTAACTTTATTAAAAGAAACGCAAGGTTGCAATACATCGATCAAAGAAAATCCTTCGTGTTTAATGGCTTGTACGATCAACGAAGTTAGATGTTTCAAGTCGCCGGCATATCCGCGAGAAATAAATGTTGCGCCCGCGCTAAACGCCAGGTCGATTGGGTTTACAGGAATTTCGATTGAGCCAAAAGGCGTTGATTTTGACTTCGTTCCTTTTGAAGAAGTTGGAGATGCTTGTCCGGTCGTTAAGCCATAAATTTGGTTGTCTTGTACGATGTAAGTGATGTCTATGTTTCTTCGCATTGAGTGAATAAAATGTCCCATTCCAAGTCCGTATCCGTCCCCGTCTCCGCCGATTGCTATAACTTTCAAATCAGGGTTCGCCAATTTTATACCGGTCGCAACAGGAAGTGGTCTGCCGTGTAAACTTTCAAATCCATAACATTTCGTCCAGTGGTTTATCTTCGATCCACAGCCGATACCTGTCACTATTACGACATTTTTTATATCCAAATTTAGCTCGATAAAAGCAGCTTTCAGTGCCGCCATAATGCCGTAGTTTCCGCATCCTGGACACCAATTTGAGTCTTGCCTAGTTTGTAAGTCTTTCATTTCCATAATAGTTGAGTCCGGGCATCACGTGCCGTTATAGTGAAGCCCGGGCTTTAGTTAAAATGTACTCACTATCCATTTGGAACCCGTCATATTTCAAAATCTTATCGGTCAATATAATGCCTGTGTTCTCAGATATTATTCCGCCGAGTTGAGCTGTGAAATTTTGTTCAACCAAGACGACGCGCGTTCCGCTATCAATATATTTCTTTAAAATTCCCCTGATTTTTTCGCTGTGGAAAGGGAATAAGTATTTGATTAGTAGCGTGTGTGCGGTTTTCCCTTCTTTAGCCAAATCCAAAACAGTTTCTTGTAAAATGGTTTTCATTGAGCCGAGGCTGACGAACAAAATATCCGCACTTTTCCCATTTGCATCGATCACTTGAGGTTCTGGCAATTCTTTTTTTAACAACTCTATTTTTCTCATTCTTTTTTCCATTTGAATAATTCTGTTTGGTGCGTCTTCGATCAAATCCCCGAACTCATCGTGTTCGTAACTTGTTGCAACGTGAAATCCTCCATCAGTTCCCGGTATCGCGCGCCCTGAAATTCCGTCCGCACTGTCGGCGTATCGCTTGAAGAATCCGTCTGCGCTTTGTGTAGAAACGCCTTTAGCATCAAGGATTTTCCCTCTCTCTATTTGCGAGTCATTAATATCAAAAGGAGCAGTATTTGCGTAAGTTTCAGACAAATATTTATCAGTCAAAATAAATACAGGGATTTGATATTTATCAGCATAATTGAATGCGGCGAAACCCATTTCAAAACATTCTTTGACGTCGCCGGGAACCATTACAAGTCTCGGATATTCACCTTGTGAAGCGTGTAAAACTTGTCTCAAGTCTCCTTGTTCGGTTTTCGTAGGAAGTCCAGTAGAAGGACCAGCTCTCATCGCGTCTATTATCACGCAAGGAGTTTCACTACATCCGGCCATTCCACATGCTTCCGTCATCAACGAAAATCCACCACCGGAAGTTGCGGTCAACGCTCTTGCGCCGGCGAAGCCGGCGCCAATAATCATATTTATTGCCGCTATTTCGTCCTCAACGTGTTTCACTACTATTCCGTGACTTTTCGCCCAGGCCGCCATTGTGTGTAATATCGAAGAAGATGGCGTCATTGGATATTCAGCGACAAATTTACATCCGCTTTTTACGGCTCCAAGACATACGGCATCATTCCCATTCAAAAGCATTTTTCCGCTTCCTGAATTTTCCCCTTCAGAAAATTTATTTTGTTTGAATCTAACTTCTCCAGCCATAGAAATCCCCTCTCTCAAAGCTTCAAAATTGTCCTGTAAAACCTCTGCGCTCTTATCTCTGAATTCGTCTTTTAACACTTTTTCGAAAACGCTCGCTTCGATTCCGATGAGTCCAGCTATGACTCCGATAGTAATAACATTTTTATAAATTCCTCCTCCAACTTTTGTGGCAACAGCTTCCAGTTTTATAGGTAAAAATTCAATTTTTCGTGAAGTTAGTTCCGGAGTTTTTAAATCATCAATTTTTATTTCTTCGTCATAGACAAAAATCCCGCCATCTTTGATGTCCTCAAGATGTGATTCAATGCTAACTCTATCAAATGCAATGACTATATCTACCGCTTTTTCGTGACAAAAAATTTCTTCTTCATAAGAAAATCTTACTTTATTAAAATTATGTCCTCCGCGAATCTGAGACATTATTTCGTTCGTGACAACAACGGATGCCCCGCTTCTATTCAAAGCTTGCCCGAGTATTTGTCCCGCGCTTTCGATACCACTGCCCGCCGGCCCGCCTATTAAAATATTTAAAGTAGTCATGTGACGCCTATTCTATCTCAGCTATCGCGAACAGTAAATCACTTAGTCTGTTTAAGTATTGTAAAATATATTTAAATTTTTTGTGATCGCAATTCTTTGGCTCAAGATCGCGATCCCTTGGTTCACGGTCGCGATTCTCTGGTTCGCAGTCGCAATCCTCTGCCACACACCCACAATCCCCTGCCGCACACCCGCAATCCTCTGCGAATTTCACAGCGCTTCTTTCGGCTTTTCTGCAAATAGTTCTGCATAAATGTATTCTGGAAGAAAATTCTCCTCGCTCTCCGGGTCTTGCAAAAGCCTCAAACTCTTTGTCTCCAAAAATTTCGTCTATAAAATTTTCCAATTCAATAACATCTTTATTTTCTACAGCAAATTCCTTGCTTCCCGCCAATTCCGCTCCGATTTTATACAGTTTTATTTGTATATTTTTCAACGCATCTTTCAGCGTGTCATCTTCACAAGCATTCCAAGCAAATCCAAGGAAAGAATTCAATTCATCAATTTCCCCGAGCAATCTAATGATCTTAGAATTTTTTTTGACTCTCACTCCTCCGTATAGGTGGGTTTCTCCATTATCCCCTGTTTTTGTGTAAATCTTTGACACGTAGAAACTTAAAAGTTAGACAACTCAGATTTTCACACATACAATAGGAAAAAGCTACAAAATTTACCCTCCTAAAAATGAAAAAATCTAAGATCCATACAGATTCTGAACTTATAAGAGAGGTTCATCATATGGCTCAATCTGAGCGCGCTATAGAACTAAGTCTCGTCAAAGAAATGAGGCTTCTGTCAAAAGAAATTGCTCGTATGAAAGACATGGAAGTTATCCAGATTTTTAAGAATAAATGGAAATTTCTCGGGCTGTCGCTTTTGAAAGGAATAATGGTCGGTTTCGGTTCGGTACTTGGCGCGACTCTTTTTATCTATATTTTTGTTTATCTTTTAGCCCAACTTAGCGTGATTCCTGTGATTGGAGATTGGGTAAAAGACGTAATTAGTGAAGTCAATCACACTCAAGAGGTTGGAAATCCAAAAGATCTATTTATGGAAAAATACGACGAAGTCGAAAAAACTATTCGATACGAATAGCCTGTGAATTTTAACTGACAGGTCGCTGTTGATTTAGCTGATAGTTTAACTAGCCGATGGTTTAACTCTTGATAGTTAACCATTGGAACTTTGGCTCTTTTTCGAAACAGCGATATTTATGAAATAGCCAATAGCTATCAAAACTGGAATTATTGAAAGTGCTTGTCCCATAGTGAGTTCCCACGGAAGTATTGACTCCAGGCCTTCTTGATATTCTTTTAGAAATTCCAAGAAAAATCTTCCGAGAAAATAAATGCCAACAAACAAAAATACTATTAATCCATTTGGGCGTTTTTTCTTTGAATAAGCCAATAACAAAATCGCAAAAACGAACAAAAGCAAAACGCATTCGTACAGCTGAGAAGGATGTCGCGTAAATGTGTCTCCATTTCTGGCAAATACAACTCCTAGCGGAGAATCTGTCGCCCGTCCAACTATTTCAGAATTGAAAAAATTTCCCATTCTTACACACGCTGCGGTAAGTGGCATCGGGACAACAAGTGC
>CAYURU010000019.1:0-10052 GCA_964447085.1 uncultured Candidatus Peribacteria bacterium
TCTAACGTCAGTATTGTGGTCTTAGGTACAAAGGCTATTGGAATTATTCTCTACTCCCCCTTTTTCCCAAATTTCACTATAGCCTGAGCGAGTTCTTCGTGGTTGCGAGAATATTTCTCAATACTCATTCCTTCTTCCCACGCTTCACATGCCTGCATCAATGCAGTCGCGCCTTTACGCGTGCCACCCGGATGAGAATGACATCCCGCACCCATAGTCGTGATGAAGTCAGTTGTGCCAAAAGCCTTAATTACAGGAATTAATTTAGTTGGGTTCAATCCGCCTGACGCTATCGGAGTGCAAGGCTTTATATCGCCCCAATCTTGAGTAAAGAATTCGCCTTTAGTAACTTTGTCGAGAGCCGTGTGAACAGCTAAGACATCCTCTTTGTCGCCTTTCATTTTCCCTATTCCAGCAGTTCCCGTATGCATTCCGGAAGCTCCCGCCAATCTAGCTAACGCAGTGAGTACAGGCACTGAAAATCCGAATACATTTTCGGGCCTTGTGAAAGCCCCGTGCATTGCTCTGTGGAAATGAATAAATACATCCTTGTATTCTCTTCTCAATGTTTGCACTGCCATCCATCCTGCTGTAAGTCCGTCTATCAAAAACGCGTAACTCCCAGGCTTCATTGTTTTCCTCACAAACTCAGCTCTTGCCAACATTGTTTTGTAATCTGATGAAGAAATATTTATAGACATTACTTTGTTTCTCCCTGTTTCTTTTTTTACTTTATCTATCACTTTTGCAATTTCTTTTACAACGTCTTTAAACGGACAGAAAACCTGATCTGCTTGCGGTTCATCGAACTTCACAAAATCCCCGCCACCCATCCAAAATTCATAACAAACTTTCGCAAACTCTTTTGGCTTCAGACCAATCTTTGGCTTTATAATTGTTCCTAGAACTGGACGGTTTTTGATTCCCAAATATTTTTTCAAATCTCTAATTGTATAAGAAGGACCGTCGTGACGTTTGAGCATTTTTTTTGGCATCCAAATATCCAGAAGTTTCAATGCTGAGATATTCGCCATACCGTAAACATTGCCCGCAATGTATGTGAGTATATTCTGAATATTCCCTCCTCTATCAAAAATATCGATTGGGTAAGCTATATAAACAAGGTTTTTCTTTTTATCAATTTTATAAACTTTTGCATCGATGCTGTCTGAAAATTTCGTAGCTGTACCAACTCTCATATTCGATCCTGTGCTGGACTCAGCCGCAACTTCTGTGGCCGTACTCAAAAAATCTTCTCCTTTTGCCGGAACCATATGATAAACACTCAACATATAAAAACCTGAATAAAGTTGTTTTTGCGTCAGGTTTAGCCCTAAATAATTTTTTTGCATTTGGAATGAGGTTAAATTGCGAGGTGAAACTTCTTATGTTCTTATTGTCTATTTTGCAGAAAAAAGATGCTGAAGTAAAGCGCTTTGAATGTTTTAGAAATTTATCAGAAAAACTTAAGAATTTTTTTTATTTTATTTAAGTTTTTTGAAAGGACCGTGATGTATTTTTGTATTATGAATTTTTATGAATTTTCGAGAAAATTATTTGGATATTTTATTCCTCCCATATGTGTTGAATGTGGAGAATTGGGCAACAATCTTTGTGATAAATGTGCAAAGAAAATTAAACTGATTGAAAATCAATTTTGCCCTAATTGTAGGATAAAATCGATCTATGGAGAGTTTTGTTCCAAGCGATGTTGCGAAAAAATCTTTGACGGCAAAGAATGTTTTTTGGATGGGATAATAGTATGCGCTCATTATGAAAAAAAAGGCATTATTGAAAAATTAATAACACGATTTAAATATAAATTTTCCGATGAGATCAAAGATATTTTATGTCCGTTAATAAATACTACTTTTAAGAAGTTTGGAGTTGGCAATGTCACTACGAATTCTGGACTTCATTTTGATTTTGTTGTTCCGGTTCCATTACATTCAAAAAGAGAAAAGATGCGTGGATTTAATCAAGCGGAGATCCTTGCAAATTCAATCTGTTTACAAAATCAAAACGCCAACGGAAACATCAAAAAATTAAATATTTTAAAACGTAAATACAATACTTTCCCCCAAGCGAAACTAGATCGAAGAGGGCGTCTTATAAATTTAACAAATGCGTTTGAATTAAAAAATCCCGACTGCTCAAAAGTGAGTGATTTCCACAACAAAAACCTCCTAATTATTGATGATGTCTGCACAACCGGCTCGACTTTAAATGAGTGCGCAAGAGCCTTGCAACCGTTACACCCAAATAAAATTTACGGGCTTGTCCTTGCAAGAGGATAGCGAAAATTGTTATGCTGATCCTATGAAAATAGGAATTGACACTTCAAGATACACGACCGAAACCGCCACTGGCGTCGAATGGTACAGTTATCACATAATAAATGGTTTGATATCTGAGAGTTTGAAGCACGAAGAAACCAAAGTTGTTTTGTATTCTCCGCGTGAAATAAATATTCCAAAAGAATTAGAACACCCAAAGAAAATTATCAAAAAAATCATCCCTGCCAAAAGATTTTGGACTCTGATTAAGTTATCTTTGGAGATGCGCAAAAATCCACCGGATGTACTTTTTGTACCATCGCATGTTTTGCCTTTAATTAGACCTGCGTATTCTGTCATCACTATTCACGACACGGCTTTTAAATATTTGAGAAAATCATATTTGCCTCATCAATATTTCTATCTTGATTGGAGCACTAAATACGCCGTAAAAAAAGCAGGTAAAATCATCGTTCCAAGTCAAGCTACAAAAGAAGATTTAATAAAACTTTATAATTGTGCGCCGGATAAAATAGAAGTTGTATATCACGGATATAAAGAGCCTAAAAAAGTTGATATCAAAGAAGTCCCCGAGAGTTTAAAGCTTTTTGGATTTGGTGAAAATCAATTCCCTTATATATTCTTCGTTGGCAGACTTGAAAGCAAAAAAAACTTAAGCAATTTAATTAAAGCATTCAAAATATTTAGTGAGTCAAAACCTGAATTTAGGCTTGTATTGGCGGGAAAACGCGGGATTGGATTTGAAAGAATTTTCAAGACCGTCAAGAAATTACATTTGGAAGAACAAGTAATAATGCCCGGATATATAGATGAAACTGAAAAAGCTTATTTGTACAAAAACTGTTCTATGTTTGCATTTCCATCGCTGTATGAAGGCTTCGGTCTGCCTATTTTGGAAGCCTTTAGTTTTGGGAAACCGGTGCTCACATCTCACGTTTCCTGCTTACCTGAAATAGCGAAAGATGCCGCTTGTTATGTGGATCCATTTGATCCTGAAGACATCGCTCGAGGATTGGACAAAATAATTATTGATAAAGATTATTCAAAAAAATTAATAGTCTCCGGTAAAGAAAGATTATCTCATTTTTCTTGGGAGAAATCGGTAAAACAGACTTTTGATGTACTAACAAAATGACATCTTAACAAAGCCTTAACAAAGCGAAGATGAACAACAAACAAATATCAAAAATTCTACAGCAAATAGGCGATATATTGGAAATAAAAGGTGAAGATAAATTTCGCGTGAATGCTTACCACAACGCAGCGATTGGTGTTTTGAATTATCCCGGAGATTTACGGACTCTTTTCAAAGAAAATCCTGATGAAATAGAGAACGTTCCTGGCGTTGGGAAAAACATAAAAGCACATATTATTGAATTGATAGAAACCGGTGATGCAAAAGAATTCAAACAAATAAGAAAGTCTATTCCGATTGGACTGCTTGATATTTTAAATCTACGTGGAGTCGGTCCAAAAAAAGTTAAACTTTTTTATACTGATTTGAGAATTGATTCTATTGAAAAATTAAAAGATGCCGCAGAAAAAGGGATGATAGCGATGCTTCCCGGAATGGGAGAGAAAAGCCAAAAAGAGATACTTGAGGCAATAGAGGAAAAATCGAAATTCCAAACAAATCGAGTGCTTATAAATGACGCTTTAATGGAAGCTGAAAAATATATTGAATATATAAAAAAATGTCCCGCAGTAGTCAGAATCGAATATGCCGGGAGTTTGAGACGAAGACTCGAAACTATTGGTGATATTGACCTTCTTGTAACTACAAAAAACGATGATCCTGATGATGCTATAAAAATTATGAAACATTTCGTACAATATAAAGAAATTTTCAATGTTATCTCTGAAGGCGATACAAAATCTCAAGTCATTCTTGAGAGTGGAATCCAAGTTGATTTGAGGGTTGTTGAAAATAAAGTTTTTGGCGCGGCTTTACACTATTTCACTGGAAACAAAAATCACAACATTTTGATCCGCGAAATGGCGAAAAAGAAAAATTTAAAAGTTAGTGAATATGGTGTTTCCAAAAGAACTACAGGTGAAGTTATCGCGTGCAAAACTGAAGACTCTTTATTCAAAGCTCTTGGATTACAATTTATTCCACCTGAATTACGTATCGGAGAAGATGAAATTGACTATGCATTAAAAAATAAAAAGTTCCCAAAATTAATAGAATTAGAAGATATAAAAGGAGATTTACACACGCATTCAAACTACAGTGACGGACACGCTACTATTGAAGAAATGGCTCTTGCATACAAGGCAATGGGATTCAAATATATTGCCACAACCGATCATTCAAAAACGGTTTCTATTGCAAATGGAATGGATGAAAATAAAATTCGCAAACAGTGGAAAGAAATAGATGCCGTTAACAAAAAAATTCGAGGATTCAAAGTATTGAAAGGATGCGAAGTCGATATATTAAAAGATGGCTCACTGGATTTCGAAGATAAAATATTAAAGGAATTGGATATAGTTGTTATTGCAGCTCATATGCACGCAAAACTTGAATTTGATGAACAAACAAAAAGAATAATTCGTGCTATCGAAAATCCATATTCGAAAATTCTAGCACATCCGACAGGCCGTATGATAAATCGCCGCGGACCTATGGATTTTGATATGATCAAAGTAATCGATGCGTGTAAGGCTAATAATGTCGCTATCGAAATAAATTCTAATCCTTTAAGACTGGATTTGACCGATAAATATGTGCGAGTTGCAAAAGACAAAGGAGTGAAAATTTGTATAAATACTGATAGTCACGATATTTATCAGCCTACTCTCTTGAAGTACGGAGTTTTTGTCGGAAAACGTGGATGGTTGACCAAAAAAGATGTTTTGAATACGGGTACTTTAGAACAGGTTTTAAATTTTTGGAAAGATTAGCAGATTGACTTTTGTGTTCTAATTTGAGAAATTCTCTCTTGGTATTTTAATTATTTAACAAAATTTAATATGAAAAAAATTCTGATCGTTTCTTTGATGGCAATTCTTCTCTTAACTCTTACGGCTTGTGGCAAAGGCAGTGAGAAAGACAGGTTTATAAATGCTACCATTGAGGTTGGTTGCACAATGTTTCAAGATGAAAACTTTTTCAGTGACTTATCTCAAGGTGAAGAGAGGACAAGAGCAATTTTTGCTAAGTATGATTTTGACGCTAATAACGATGAAGAAATGGCTGTTGTTTCTGGAAAATATCAGCAAGACACAGAGGTTAAACAAAGAGTTCAGGATGGCATAAAAAAATGTGCTGGGGATATTTTTAATAAAAATTTATTTGAGCAAGCAGGGACAGAAGCTGTAACTACAGAGGCTGTAACCACAGAACCAGTAACCACGGAACCAGCTGCAACCGTAACTAAATAATAAGAGTTATTTTGAATTAACACGAAGGACTGCTAAACTTATCTAAGTCAGCAGTCCTTTTTTTATCTTATGAAAGTAGCTTTGGTACATGATTTTCTCTTGAAACTTGGTGGAGCCGAAAGGGTCCTGAAAGTTTTTACTGATATGTTTCCTGATGCTCCGATACATACACTTCTTTATGACGAAAAATCTGTAGGAAAAGTTTTTCCAAAAGAACGAATTATAACTTCCAAACTTCAAAACTATCCTAGTTTTATAAAAAAAAGATATAAATTTCTTACAAATCAAATGCCTAAAGTTATCGAGGATTTTGATTTCAGCGGATACGACTTGGTATTGAGTTCTTCTTCCGCTTATACACACGGAATTGTTGTTCCTTCTACTACGACTCACATTTGTTATTGTCATTCACCTATGAGATACGCCTGGGATCACGCAAGTGAATATCTGGAAGAAAATCATATTTCTGGTGGAAAGAGGATTGCATACGCTTGGCTGTTAAAAGGTTTAAGAGAATGGGATAAATTGGCCGCAGATAGACCTGATAAATATCTTGCCAATTCGAAAACTGTCGCTGAAAGATTGAAAAAATATTACAGACTCGAATCTGATATTTTGTATCCGCCAGTTGATGTAAAAAGGTTTTCTGTAAACGGAGAAAAAGGAGATTATTTTTTAATTGTTTCCACTCTTACACCTTATAAACGCATTGATTTAGCTGTTGAACTTTTTAATAAAATTGGAAGAAATCTTGTGATAGTTGGCGATGGATCGCATAAAAGTTATTTAGAATCAATTGCCGCTCCAAATATAAAATTCAAAGGTTTCCAATCGGATGAAAAAGTGAAAGAGCTTATGGAAAATTGTCGAGCCTTGTTATTCCCCGGAGAAGACGATTTCGGGATAGTCCCTGTTGAAGCGATGGCTTGTGGCAAGCCAGTTTTGGCTTTTGGGAAAGGTGGCGCATTGGAGACTGTTGTACCTAGCAAAACAGGTGAATTTTTCTATGAACCTACTGTTGCTTCGATGGAAGATGGCTTGGCTAGACTTATGTATAATGAAAAATTTTATAAGCCTCATGAGATAAGAGAACACGCAATGAAGTTCGATCAGTCAATTTTTGAGAAAAATATCAAGGATTTTATTCAAAAAACCAGAGAAATCCTTGTCTAAATCTTCTATGTTTGTGATAGAATTGGTTTCCTTAGTTTAAAACTATATGCCTGAGTTAGCTTTGTATAGAAAATATAGACCTTTTAATTTCAAAAATCTTGTAGGGCAAGATAACATTAAAAATGCGATTGTGAATGCTATCAAAAGTGGCAAACAATCTCATGCATATCTATTTAGCGGACCAAGAGGAACAGGCAAAACTACGACTGCCAGATTGTTGTCGAAGGCATTTAACTGTCTTAATTTACAAGAGGGATATGAGCCTTGTAACGAATGTGAAATTTGTAATGCTATCAATGATGGAAGCATTATTGATCTAATAGAAATTGATGCCGCTTCAAATCGTGGGATTGATGAAATGAGAGATTTAAAAGAAAAAATCAATTTTTCTCCGAGTAGAGCAAGATCAAAAGTTTACATCATCGATGAGGTACATATGCTTACGAAAGAGGCTTTTAATGCTTTGCTGAAGACTTTGGAAGAACCACCTTCTTATGTATATTTCATCCTCGCTACAACTGAGATTCATAAAGTTCCTGAAACAATTATTTCGAGATGTCAGAGATTTGATTTCAAGAGAATTGATGAGAGAGCGTTAATGGCTAGACTTAGTTACATTGCTCAGATTGAAGGGATAGAGGCTGAGGATAAGGCTGTAGAAGCAATCTCTCGACATGTAGAAGGAAGTTTGAGAGACGCCATCCAGTTGCTTGAGCAATTCACTCTCGATAACAAATTAAGTTTTGAGCACGTACAAGATATTTTAGGCATTTCTGATTTTGAGACGCTTGATAAATTATTTGATGGGATTATGGCTAATGATGCGGATACCTGCCTTGCAACTATTCAGGATCTTCACTCTCAAGGATATGATTTGAATCAATTCTGTCATGAATTTATCAACTTAATTCGTAAAAAATTACTTGAGGCCGTAACTGCAAATGACCAAGGAGCTATTTCAAAATATCTTTTAATTATAAATTCTTTTCAAACTGCAAAAGAAAGATTAAAAACTTACACGATTCCTCAATTACCGCTTGAAATAGCCGTTATTGAATCTACAGTCGCACCGGCTGTACTCGTTGCGCCAGTTGCACCAGCTGTTCCTGTCACAAAAGCTACTCCAAAAGTTGTCCATACTGTCGAAAATAAAAAAGTCGATATAGTCCAAACCGAATCAAAAACAGTAGAAAATATAAAAGAAACTTTTGATAGTAAAATTGAGAACGATTCTTCGAATTCTGCGACTACCGTAGCCTCTACCACTGATTTTGATGTAAAAACTGTAAAATCCAATTGGCCGAGAATTCTTGAAAGAATAGAAATACCAGCTTGTAAAAGATCTTTGATAGATGGAGAAATCACCAAGATCGAGGGAGCCGAAATCACGATCGAATTCAAATCAAACTTCCATAGGAATAAAGTTATGGAACACGAAAATAGAATTGAGATTGAAAGAATTTTCAAGGATGTTTTTGGAAAAGAATTGAAAGTCCTCGGAAAAGTTAAAGAAATCCAAATTTCCTCTGCGGTAAGCGCAAATAAGACGAGCGACACTGTACTCGATGATGCGATAGAAGTATTCGGCGGAGAATTTATCGACGAATAATTTTTAAAGCGCCATTTTCTTAAGCTGATCTTCTGTGATAGTTGTTATATTCAAAGATTTTGCTTTTTCTAATTTTGATCCTGCATCTTCCCCTACCACCAAGAAATCCAATTCTTTTGAGACTGAATTAAGAATTTTACCACCTCTGCTTTTTATAAATTCGTGTGCTTCATCGCGAGACATTTCAGATAAAGATCCTGTTATTACAAAAGTTTTTCCTGAGAGTTTTCCTTTATGTGTAAGGTTCTTGGTATCCAATATCACGCCGACTTTGTATAATTTTTCGAGCAAAGAAATGTTTTCTACATCATTGAACCAGTCGTATATATATCCCGCGGCTTTTTCGCCTATACCGTGAATTTCCTCAAGGTCGTTGAACGAAATCGACTTAGCTGTTTCAATCAAATCTAAGATTGAAAAGTCCTCTTTTTGTGTTTGCATTTCCTGCGTTTCAAAAGTGTCAAACAAACTGACTTCTTCGCTTTCTTTTTTGTATCTTTCAATTTTTTTGTCCGATTTTTTGGAGTGAGTCAGAAAGTAACTCGCTATATCGTAACTGCTAGTCTCCCCTATTAATCTTATTCCCAGACTAAATATAAATTTTTCGATCGGAATTTTTTTTGCATCTTCCAATGAAGATATCAAATTATCTGCGCGTTTTTCTTTGAAAAGATCGAGTTTCATCAAACTGGATTTTTTTAGCATAAACACATCTGCAAAGTCTTGTACAAGCCCTTCGTCAAGAAGTTGTCTCGCAACTTTATATCCCAATCCTTCTATATCAAAACCTTTTTTTGAAACGAAATGATTTAGTGATTCTTCGTGCTTCGCAGGACATTCTGAATTCGAACATCTATATGCCGCCTCGCCCTCCTTGCGCGTGATTGGGTGTTCGCAAATAGGACAATTTTCCGGGAATTTAAATTGAATTTCTTCACCTGTGCGAAGGTCTTTCAAACTTTCTACCACTTCCGGGATTACATCACCGGCTTTTTGAATAATCACAGTGTCCCCTACACGAATATCTTTTTTATTTATCTCATCTTCGTTGTGAAGCGTTGCTCTAGAAACGATCGAGCCGGCAACTAAAACTGGCTTCATTACTGCAACTGGTGTAATTGCACCAGTCCTTCCAACTTGTAAAATAATATCCAAAATTCTACTAGCAACTCTTTGCGCAGGGAACTTATAAGCTACCGCATATCTTGGAGTTTTCGCAGTTTTTCCCATTTTTTTCTGCACTTCTAAATCGTTCACTTTGATTACTATCCCATCTATTTCATATGGAATTTTATCCCTTTCTTTGTGCCATTTTTCACAGAATGTTATTACATCGTCGATAGTTTTTAATTTTGAAAATCTTGCTTCAATAGGAAGTCCTAGTCTCTTAAATGTGTTTAAAACTTCTTCCTGAGTTTTTGGAGTTTCTTCCAAATTATTTATACCTATTTCATAGAATTTCGCGTCTAATTTTCGACTGGATGTTACTTTTGGATCGAGCTGACGAATAGCTCCTGCGGCCAAGTTTCTGACATTCGCATATTTCTTTTCGTCATTTTTTTCTTGTTGTTTATTTATTTCTTCAA
>CAYURU010000020.1:0-9796 GCA_964447085.1 uncultured Candidatus Peribacteria bacterium
TTTTAGGTGACATTTCCTTTAAAGGAGTTGGCGAAGATATGTCCGGAGCATTTAAAAATGCTTTGAGTAACTTAAAAGAAGGAAAAGAAAAAGAATCAAAAGAAAACTCAGCTCCAGAAATAGAAGATGAGTATGATAAATGGGTATTTGATGGAGAGCAAAAAGATCTTAAAATAGTGAATACGCCAGCAAATAAGATGTTATTAGCGAACAAACTAAAAGAGCAAGGATATGACGAAAATACAGATGTGAAGGTTTCTATTGGAGAAAGGTATGTCATTATATATTTGGACGGAGTCCCTTATTGGAACAGTGAACCTAAAAAGAATATTAGCGATAATTTTAAATCGGCAGTAAATAACATTAAAGAGAAAACTAGAACTGATAAAGTGGTGAAATTTTTGGAGCAAAGTGATAAATGGAATATTAACATTTCAGATGACCTAAGTGGGGATTTTAAAGATATTATTAAGAAATCTTTGTCATATAAGCTAGTAGATGGAGGTTATGACGAAAATGTATATGTTGCGATTGATGCAAGTAAAGGGAAGCCTACGGGTATTTATTGTAAATTACAGATAGGAAATGATCTTTATCAGGGATTGTTTAATGATATAAAAATTAAGCCAGCAACCGCACCCAAAAAACAACCTTCTCCGGAACAAAAGCCTATCTCTAAGGCCGTAGAACCGGTTCCAGTAGAGAATTCTGAAGATCAGGTGGCAGGAGTGGTATCTAATAGTGTAGAGCCAAAGCCAGGAGAGAATGCTAATGCTGTGAAGCCAGTCAATCAAAAAGTCCCAGTAGTATCCGAAGGATTATCAGTAAAATCAGCTACAACTCCAGTCACAACTGAAGAAGTCCCAGCTCCAGTAAATCCAGAACCAGCTCCAAATGTACAATCATCTCCAGCATCTCCAGAAACCCAAGTTGAGGCTTCTGCAGAAGCTCAGAGGAGCAACGCAATATCAGGCAAAGTTCAAACTCTTGAAATTTTCAACTCAGCAGAATTAAGTGCAGAAAAAGCAACCCTACAGACCGAATTAACAAAAGCGCTTACAGAAAAAGGTTATGATGAAAATACAATGATTAGTGTCAGGATGACAGATTTTAATGCGACAGCTAAACTTATAGAAATTACATTAGACGGTATTAGTTATCTGAAAAGAGACCCAGATCCTGTTGTCGCATTCAGAGGTATTATCGAAGCAATAAAAGCCCCTCTATCACCACGACACCTAGATAAAGCTGCACGAAATGAGTTGTCAGACATTAAATCAAGGATAAATTTTTCAAATACAGCAACTGAATTAAATCAGTCAGTTTTTACAGAGCAAATCGCGCGCAAGATGGTTGACCTGAGATTGACGCCGAATGCTATCACTGTAAATGTGACAGAAGATAAACAAGCAGATTCTTATAAAGTAGAAATATCTATAAGCGGTATTAAGTTCAAGGGTGACCAGCCTATAAAGTACAAGCATCTGGCTTTCACCGACGCACTTCGTGGGATCACAAGAGACAAAATATTAAATCCAGCAG
This sequence comes from uncultured Candidatus Peribacteria bacterium, assembly GCA_964447085.1. GTDB lineage: Bacteria > Patescibacteriota > Gracilibacteria > UBA1369 > LOWO2-01-FULL-3 > DAONBD01. The sequence goes on from CAYURU010000020.1 coordinate 1,543, forward strand.
ATGAGTGAAAAATTAATTAACGAAGTATCATTTGTTTGAATTTTCCACTTCCACTTGACTTATCCCACTCCTTCGCTTAAATTGAGCGCGCTTTTATCAGTTAATCTAAACAATCTTGTTAAAGCTTCGATTGCAACGAACAGGTAAGGTAGGTCAGCCAAGTTTTCGTATCGTTCTTCAGGAACACACAAATCCTGTAAAGAGAGAGGCGAAAGAAATTCTTGGTTCATACAGACCAGCAGATGAAGGAAAACCATTCCAAATTGATCTTGAGAGAGTCAAATTTTGGCTTTCAAAAGGCGTCCAAGTTTCTGACAGCTTAGCTGTATTATTAAAGAAACAAGGAGTAGAAGGACTGGACAAATTCATTGAACCACGTGATAAAAAACGAAAGAGCAAGAAAGAGCCAAAGGAAGCTCCAGTTCCACAAGCAGCGCCAGCACCAGTTGCTGAACCTGCTCAAGCAGAAGCTCCAGAAGCTCCAGCGGTAGAACCAGCACCAGTTGTTGAGACTACTCCAGAAGCTCCAGCGGTAGAATCAGCACCAGTTGTTGAGGCTACTCCGGAAGCTCCAGCGGTAGAATCAGCTCCAGCTGAGACTCCTGCTCCGGAAGCTCCACAGGCTTAAGTTTTTTGTTTCACAGCAATTTACCAGTTCTTAATTCAAAATTAGTCCTTATTCACATAACTCTTTAACTTAAATCTCCTATGGCAGATGTACAGGAAAATGATCTTCAGTTTTTAGAGTACGTAGTCAAGATGATAGTAAATCATCCAGACGACGTAGCCGTCGAAAGAAAAGTCGACGAAATGGGTGTCCTTTTGACTTTGAAAGCAAATAAGGAGGACATGGGACAAATCATCGGTAAAGAAGGACAGACAGCGAAGGCGTTAAGAGTTCTTTTAAGAGTTCTTGGCTCAAAGAACAACGCACGTGTCAATTTAAAGATAGTTGAACCGGAAGCCGTTTAAGGTTATACTCATAGAGCTTTTGATTCTCTTCGAGATCGCAAAGCGCCCTCATATTTTTGTAAAATAAATTTATTATGGAAACACCATCAATAGTAGAAGCAGCTCAGAGTTACGACATTCTTGAAATTATTAACAGAGGTTTTGCATATGCGATTATCATTGCAGGTTTTCTTTCAATTATATTTATATTTGTAGGAGGTATTTCCTTTATCTTATCAGGAGGTGCAGAGGATAAAATTAAATCTGCGGTTTCTACGATTCGTTACGCAATTATTGGATTGATTATTACGATTTTAGCGGTTGTGATAGTTGGAACGGTTGGGAAAGCGATGGGATTGGATATTATTAAATACATCGACTTCGGCCAGGTGATCGAAACTATAAAAAGCGTCACGTCTGGAGATAGCAGTATAAGTTCAGGCGGAGTTCAGTCTTTGGATTAAAGTTTTTAGTTGAATCCCCTATTTCTGAAGTTTTTCAAATCCATTTATGATGATGCTTTGCCAATCATAAGGGAATTTAAATGTTTCCAAAGCCCGTACAACTCCGGCATAAATCTTCCAATGGTTAGCTTTTTCAATATCCCCATAAACGAACGCATTTCCAGTCTCACGATTTGGATCATAATCCGAAACCCCTTTTCGTTTACAGCTGACAGGAACCACGCCGTTTAGCCACATTTCTTCCAAGTCATTGAAAGGTAGTGTGACCATCATGTCCATAGCTTGCATAGCCTCTTTACGATTTTTTTCGCTGTATGGAAGGTGATGTACATTAGGGAAAGAAAAAGAGTCTAAGTCTGTGTCTGCGACAACCACGATTTCAACCCCGAGGAATTCAGTCCCCTCAAGAAAACTTTGAATCATTTCTTTTTGTTCAATATCGAGTGGGCGATCAATCACAAGGCCGATGAGTGGCATCTCGCAATCGAAAGAAAGCTTTTTGCAAAGTTTACTTTTAGTATCTTTCTTTTTTTGGACGAATTCTAAGATTTGTTCTTCTCCCATTTTAGCGTATCGGGCGTGAGCCCTTTTGTTTTAATTTTTGTTTTTTTGATTAAGAAAGTATATCATAAAAACGGAGTTTCTCCCACACACAACTATTGACAGTATGAAAAAACTCTTTCTAATTGACGGGAATGCGATCCTTCACAGGGCGTATCACGCCTTGCCTCCATTCAAAACCACCAAAGGCGAACTCGTGAATGCAGTATATGGATTTTCATCAATGTTATTAAACATAATCAATCACCAAAAACCCGAGTACATAGCGGTATCATTCGACAGAAAAGCTCCGACATTCAGACACGAAGAATACAAGGAGTACAAAGCGACTCGAGTGAAGGCGCCGGATGATTTATACGAACAAATTCCGCGTATAAAACAGGTTGTCGAAGCATTTAATATTCCGATTTTTGAAATGGACGGATACGAGGCAGACGATATTTTGGGCACGCTTGCGGAGCAAGCTAAACAAATTAATGGAAGATGTATTGCTGAGAAGAATGATGAAATGGGCGCCGATACGATAGTGACATTCATAGTAACGGGTGACATGGATACTTTGCAGCTTATATCCCCTACTACATTTGTTTTTGCACCACAGCGTGGAGTTTTAGATTATTTAATTTATGATTCGGCGAAAGTTTTAAGTAAATACGGACTCGAGCCAAACCAAATAGTTGATTTTAAAGCATTAAAAGGAGACGCATCCGATAATATACCGGGAGTTATGGGGATAGGAGACAAAACAGCCGTTGATCTTTTACAAAAATACAAAACGCTCGACGGCATATACGACCACCTCTCCGAGCTTCGCGACTCGCTCCGCGAAAAACTCACCAAGGACCGCGAGAACGCATTTTTCTCACGCCGTCTCGCTACGATCATGCGCGACGTCCCGATCGAGTTGAATATAGTGAATTGCAAAACCCACAATTTTGAGTTGGACAAAATAATGCGTTTGTTCGAGGAGCTGGAATTCAAGTCACTTCTCGGCAAGCTGAACCATTTTAACGGCCACTACTCCCAAATCCGCCAGATCGAGGACTCGAGCCAACAGAGCTTGTTTTGAGCAAAAATTTTTCCCCGCGAATTTTCTACTTCTTCGATGGTTTTTCATACGAATTTCCAACGCGGGTTTTCTCTCATGTTTTTTTCGCGCAGATATAAGACAGCTCAGAAAAATCTGGCAGAAAAAATCGCATAATATAGCCGTCCGCACAGAAAATCTTAAGTACAATTGCAACAGCCTTTTTGTCAAAAATCAAACCAAAAATAGCTTAAAATAAACAAAAAACAGTAGATAAAAATTATTAAAAACCGCCACGTCAAAGGTGCTAAAAAGCCTTTAGGAAAGCCAAGTATGACCGAATAATAAAATTGAACAACCGTATAAAATTGAACACATTTCTTATTACAGACATCTCAAATCAAATTGTCTCCTAAAAAGTTTTCGGGTATATTCCAAAGTGCTTTTCTACACGCTTTTTTTAAAAATAAAAAAATGGGTAAATCAAGACTAGTTGCGAGTTTGGATATCGGGAGTTCAAAGATTAGAACTGTGGTCGGAACGATGGACGAAGAGGCTTCAATGCCAAATATAATAGGAGTAGGTTTAGCGCCTTCAACAGGTTTGAGAAAAGGTGCTGTAATTGACGTTGAAGAAACGATCAATTCAATAGCTGCATCTTTGGAAGATGCTGAAAGAATGGCGGGAGAACCTATTAATCACGTGTTTTTGGGAATTGGAGGCAATCATATTGAATCAATGAATTCAAAAGGCGTTATAGCGGTCGCGAAAGCAGAGGATGAGATTACAGAAGACGATGTGGATAGAGTTTTGGAAGCTGCACAAGCTGTTACAATTCCACCAAATAGAAGGATTTTAAGAATAATCCCAAAGACATTTACGGTTGATGAGCAAAAAGGAATTAAATACCCAGTTGGAATGACTGGTGTTCGCTTGGAAGTTGAGGCTCATATTATAAGCGGACTTGTTCCTACTATAAAGAATATAGAGAAATGCGTTTTGCAAGCTGGCGTAGATATTAATGATATTATTCCAAACTGCCTCGCGGCTGCTGAAGCGGTTCTTTCAAAAAGACAGAAGGAATTGGGAGTAGTTGTAATTGATGTAGGTTGTGGAGGTACAGCGGTTTCGGTTTTTGAAGATGGCACAATTCTTCATACTGCAATTATTCCGGTTGGAGGTGAAAATGTCACAAACGATATAGCAATCGGACTTCGAACTTCGATCGATACAGCTGAAAAGATAAAAATTGAATACGGCTCTTGCCTCCCTAGCGATATTGGTGAACGCGAAACAATTGATCTTTCATTAGTCAGCAAAATTGATATGCACACGGTCGGCAAGAAACAAATGTGCCAAATTATTGAAGCTAGATATCAAGAGATTTTTATGCTCGTCAAAGACGAATTGGCAAAAATTCACAGAGATGGAATGCTTCCTGCGGGAGTTATCCTCACAGGCGCGGCAGTCAAAATTCCTGGAGTTATAGACCTTGCAAGAGAGACATTAAATCTTCCTGTTCAGATCGGTTTCCCACAAAATTACGATGGAGTTGTGGACAAAATAGACGATCCATCATACGCAACTGCGATCGGCCTACTCATCTGGGGCTCCAAATATGAAGGTAATCCATACGGCACATCAGCGAAATCAATGAATTTGAAGAAAGGAGTTGGTAGTGTGAAAAAATGGCTTAAAGGCTTAGTTTCTTAATATATAGTGTAAATAAACAGCATTGGCTTGAGATTCACATTTTCTAGGTATGAAATTACAAGCTAACCACGAGTTTATTACGAAACATTAACAAGGGTTTGGGAAGAGGATCTTCATACTCCTGTTAAAAAACACGGCACTAGATATTGACAACGTGTCAACCTATGTACATAATTACAACCTTTCAGAAAAAAAGCGCACTAGCTGTAGGACTAGTACTAGCATCAGTAGTAGCGCACCACATATATTTATAAAAAATCACTTACCCTAATTAATATGGCAAACGGAAAAAATCCAGACTTGGACCTAAAAAATCTTTTCTCAGCAGGAGGCGGATCAATGGCTCCAAAAAGAAACAGAACTTTGGAAATTACTCCAGATATTACACCGGTAGCTAATATTAAAGTTATGGGTGTAGGCGGAGGTGGAGGCAACGCATTGAACAGAATGATCAAGGCCGGTCTTAAAGGCGTTGAATTTATTGCTGTAAACACAGATGCTCAAGCTCTATATCACAATGACGCTCCTACGAAAATCAATATCGGTCGTGCTACAACTCGCGGACTCGGTGCTGGAGCAAATCCAGATATCGGTAAGCAAGCTGCAGAAGAATCTATGGAAGAAATTAAAGAAGCTTTGGAAGGTGCCGATATGCTTTTTATCACATGTGGACTCGGAGGTGGAACTGGAACAGGAGCTACTCCTATCATTGCTGGACTAGCAAAAGATATGGGCATCCTTACAGTTGGTGTGATGACAAAACCATTCGGATTTGAAGGTCACAGACGTGGTTCTCAAGCTCAGGACGGTATTGAAAATTTGAAGAATAAATTAGACACATTAATTACAATCCCAAACGACAAAATATTAGCAATCATCGACAAGAAAACTCCACTAACTGATGCATTCGCAGTCGTTGATGATGTCTTGAGACAAGGTGTTCAGGGTATCGCTGATTTGATCACTGTTCACGGAATGATTAACGTGGACTTCGCGGATGTTAAGGCAATTATGGAAAATGCAGGATCAGCTCTTATGGGTATCGGTTATGGTGCTGGTGAAAACCGCGCTGCAGAAGCTGCAAAAGCCGCTATTGAAAGCCCACTTCTCGAGATGACTATCGATGGAGCAAAAGGAGTTTTGTTCAATATCACAGGCGGAAATGATTTGGCTATGTATGAAGTTGATGAGGCTGCAAAGATTATTACAGAAGCTGCGGATCCAGAGGCAAATATCATTTTTGGTGCGGTTGTTAATGATTCATATACAGGTGAAATAAAAATCACTGTTATTGCTACAGGCTTTGATATGGCAACCATGGAAAGGCCTCTAGTAAAATCTCATACACTAGGCACTATTGCTCCGACAAAAGCCGCAGAAAACGAATACGACATTCCTGCTTTTATCCGACAAAAGATGCAATAGAAGCACTCGAAGCTCGAAGCGCTCCGCGCTTCCACGCTTCCACGCTTCCACGCCCGGGCATCACGTGCCGGGCAAGTGATCCCCGGGCTCTAGCGCCCGGGCATCATGTGCGTTCAAAGTGAAGCCCGGGCTTCACTAGGCTCGATCTTATTCTCGTCCCCTCCGGGACGTTCTTTAGGGCTTTGATCGGATTATTGGATATGTACTTTTGTATGTCGATGAAGTAATCGATAGTATCTATTACTTTAGCTTGGAATCGTCCTTCAAATAAGGGGCCTCTTCGTCTGTATTTTATGTTAAAATATGTAGCATATGATTGTTGAAGTTTTTGCATAAAATTTTGAATACTGCCATTTGTATTTTGCGAAATTAAAAAATGAAAATGATTATCCATTAAGGCGTAACTTAAAATATTAACACCATATTTAATGGAGTAAAAATCGATTTTAGAACAAAATCTTTTGCAGTCGCGATCAGTCTTAAATATTGGGATTTTCATAAATCCGCGGTTGTAGATATGATAGTAGTTATTAGTTTCAAATGTAATTTTTCTGATAGGCATAAATGATAATGATAATAACGCTGAAAAATATATGAAATAATAACATCCAGAGCTTTCAAAAAACTTTCAAAAACTATAATTTTTTCTGAACTTTTTCTTTCAACGCCCGGGCATCACGTGCGTTCAAAGTGAAGTCCGGGCTCTAAGAGCCCGGGCATCACTTCAGCCTTAACTAAAGCCCGGGCTTGATGTACAATCTCGTCATGCACGCTGAAATCCTAACTAAACAGCAGTACGAGAAATGGGATGGCTTTGCTTACTCACATCCCTACTCTTCCATTCATCAGACATCTCGCTGGGCACATTTTCAGTCTAATGTAGCCGCGAGGGATAAATTTTGGATTATTGGAGTTTTTGATGGCCCGGAAAGCGGTGATGGAAATAAAGTGACTACTGCGAAAAGCAAAAAAAACAGTCGCGATTTGATCGCCGGCACAGTCCTGATCCGTCACAAAATGCCAAAAGGATATACATGGCTGTACGCGCCACGCGGACCACTACTCGGCTATGAAAATCCAGAAAAAGCCCGTAAACAAATGGCCGTGCTTTTGGCCAAAATAAAAGAAATAGCAAAAGACGAAAAAACGATATTTTTGAGAATCGATCCATTAATAGAAATTCAGGACACCATAAAAAATCAAGACTTACAAAAAATTCAAACTTCTCCAAAAACCTCGCAAATCAAGGGAAGTAATTCGCAAAAACAATCGACCTTAAACAAGAGAAAATCCCTTCATTTTCCAAAATTTCACTTCTCTCACTTAGGCTACCAACCGGAAGACACCCTCATTCTTGATATTGAAAAATCCGAAGATGAAATCCTCGCGCAAATGAAAGAAAAAGGTCGATACAACATTCGTTTAGCGTCAAAAAAAGGAGTAAAAGTGACTGAGGTCGAGGCCTCTTCCCCGTATTCGCAAGCCCAAATCCAGGATTATTTTAATATATTACAAGAGACTTTAGAGAGAGATAAATTTCACGGTCACGGTATTTCATTCTACAAAAATATGGTTGAAAAACTTGCACCAAAACCCAATGCGCAAAAGGACCCAAAAAATACACAAAAGGACCCACGAAATACGCAAAAAGGCACAAAAAGTGTAAAAGAAATTGCAAAAGATGGTTTTTCGCGAATGCTCCTCGCCTACTACGTTGACCCGGAAACAAAAAAAGAAATTCCTCTGGCAGGAATCATAGCTACCTTCTACAAAGACACAGGAATTTATTATTTTGGGGCTTCGTCGAATCAATACCGAAATCTCATGGCGCCATATCTTTTGCAATGGCACGCAATGAAGCTCGCCAAATCGTTCGGTCTCACCAAGTACGATCTTCTCGGCATCGCACCAGAGACGCCAAAAGATCCACTCGGCCCAAAAAAACACCACTGGCGTGGGGTGACAGAATTCAAAAGAAAATTTGGTGGCACATATATAAAGTATCTGCCCCCGCAAGATTTCGCATTCAAGCCGCTTCTCTATCGCGCATATTCCCTTACGAAAAAACTTCGCAAAGCAATTCGCTAAAACTCAGCTCTTTTTCCTCACCTCT
>CAYURU010000021.1:0-9735 GCA_964447085.1 uncultured Candidatus Peribacteria bacterium
ATAAGGTTTAAACAGTTGCATTACTCCAATTCAACTGTAATAATATTGTTCGAACGTCGTTCAACGCGTCACCCCATTGACTTTTTGTAGACTTATTGTATAATAAGCTCTTTAGCTTAAACATATGATTGAAAATCAATCACCGATAAATGAATTATCACACGTAGTATTGAAAGCACCCTTGAGATTGTTAACTGGTCTAAGGAGTGCTGTTGCAATATCAATTTTATTTGCATTGGGCGCGTGCGCCCCAAAGACTCCTGATTACTTCAAATGTAATGAAAAAATATGTCTTGAATGTGAAGATTGTCCTCCAATGGATACCGCTGTATTGGATGAATCTTTTCGCCTTCAAACAATTGCTTACCAATGCGTAGCAGATGCATTAGAATTTGATCCTTCAGCAGAGATGAATGGACCTATGATCAATTATCATTTTTCACATAGATCTAAACCTGTGGCTGGCGATAATTACGGCAAGGTTCAAGGATCTGATGTATATTCCCCTGGGTTTATCGGAGTGACCGAAGAAAATGATACCGCAGTGGCCAAAGTAGATAATGTAAGACTTGATGTTCATGAAATTGGACATGCCTTTACTAATTTGGGCTTGGGAAGAGTCCCTGCTTGGTTTAACGAGGGAGTTAGTATTTTCATGGGTGGAAATCTCAGATGTGATATGAAGCAATTTTTGTCATTAAGTATGCAACAGGCAAGCTTGGATTGGAAAAACGTAAAAGCTGGACTACCACTTGAGTATAATAATCCTCTATCTGATCCTCATATGAAAGGTGCTATTTTTATGGCTGCCCTTATAGATGAGTATGACTGGAATGATTTTGACATAGAAGAGCTTTGGAAAAATCTCAGACAGATGCATATTTTGGGACAAAAAATTACAACAGATGTAATCAAACGTACAGCAAGTGAAATGGAAGGAAAAGATTTGTCATATGTATTTGATCTCTTAGGACTATCAGATTGATAAAAATTTCTTAAATTTCTTGATTTACTGTAATAGTGGATTTGCATTACCGTAATGTAACTGTAATAATGTTGTTCGAATAAGCACTATCGTGTTACCCCATATAATTTTGGATTTTATGGAAAATCAATTTCTTATAGATCTGTCCGTCAAGTATGGACTCGACGATGAGCACTTATCAAAAGTTGTTAATATGTGTTATCAGCTTGGATATGATGATTTGGATTCGCAGGGCTTCCGTAGATGTGCAGCCTATATGTGTTCAATGAACTTACTCGAACTTCCTCCTGAAGAATTGATCGAGGAAATGAAAAGAAAAGGATATTATACTGAGTGAGGTTATTGTCCCCCGCCGAGTTCTTTTCTATTCTCGATGTCTTCGCGGGTTTTATCGAGAATGCCTTTTAATATAAATTCTGCAAAATCTTCCAATTTCACTATATCTTCTTCAATACCATTTTGTTTGAGAAAATCGTACATAATGTGAGATGCGAGCCTTGTGAGTTGTTTACAGACAATTTTTTTAAGATTTTTTGGTTTTTCTTCACCAAAAACCGAGAAATTTTCAGTTTCGCGTGAGGCCGGGTTGTTCGATACGGGATTGTCTGACGCAGGATTGTCTGATTCGAAATTTTCCGATACAGAATTTTCTTCGACTTCTTCTATTTCGATATAGTCGTAGGCTGTTGCAAGCAATTTTCCTGGAGATTCCGACGCTTGATAAAGCATATTGCTCATCCAATGATCAACTTCTATACGAACTTTTAATGGAAGAGATGCATCATCTTGGAAAAACATTAAAGCGTACGCGTTTCGCGTATCGTGTGCGCCGTTTGGGGCTTGAGCTTCGGCTTGAGCTTCGGCTCGGGCATCGTGGATGTTTCGCGCGTTCATCGTCGCTTCAATCTGTTCTTTCATCCCAGGAAGTATAAGAAACTCCCCTACTTCCTTCTGAATATCCTCGTTCCCAAGCAAAACAATCGCTAAAAGAAAATTGGCAGGAATGTTTCTTTCGAGACTGCGACTTATAAGTAGAACTAAATCTCTTTTTTGAGAGTGTTGTATAAATTTAAGAAGGATCTTAACAAGTTCATCCTCTTTCTTTTTTCGCTTCTTTTCCTCTTTTTTGATAGCCTGAATTTGCGCGGCCGCCGCTTTCATGCGTTCTTTAAATTTCTCAAAGGACGCAGCGTCCATCTTATCTCCTTGTTCAAAACCTTGAAACTCCTCTAATGCCATTATTGAAGTATTAGATTTGGCTTACTATCGGCTTTTCCGCCACCTTAAGTGGATTTAAGCCGCTTGTTGAACTACGCTAACAACCTTGTTTTTGTAGATTCTGCCGTCGAATTTCTTCAATTTTTTCTCGGTGTATTTAACCAATCCATCTGCTGTGGCATAAAGAGTATGATCTTTACCCAATTTGGTATTTTCACCTGAGAAATATTGAGTGCCTCTCTGGCGAACTATGATGTTTCCGGCTACAGCGGTCTGACCTCCGTATAATTTGATACCAAGTCGCTTCGCGACCGAGTCGCGTCCGTTCCTGGTTGAGCCACCGGCTTTTTTGTGAGACATTGTTTTTGCTTAAAATTCTTCTTTAGCACGCGGATTTTACTGGAATCATTCCGAGAAGGCAAGGGATTTTTCGAGTTTTTTTATTAATTATGGTTTTTTACTCGGATTTCGGGGAATTTCAGTTAGATTTTAGTTGAACATCAGTGAGATTTCAATTGAGCTCTATAAAAACCCGTTTTTATACTCGGTTTTGATTCGATACAGCGATACGAAAATGATCGAGACTGCTCGTCTGTTCGCAATTCTTTGATTTGTTTTCCGCATTTTCACCTATCTTGGCTAGACTTTCTTTTTCCCTTCCTCAATCTTTGCACCTTTACACCTGTTAATCCGGGGATTTTTATGGTATAATAATTGGATATAGGCGAACCATATCATCTAATGAACAAATTAGCAGATAAAATTAGGAGGAAAATAGCAGTCTATATGACTATTTTTGGCGTATTGGCGTGTATCGCACCCGTTTCATTGGCTAAAAATATTGATGGTGGGGCGAATAGCAAAATTGATTTTGAAAATTTGACGACATCTGAAGATGTCACTTCAGAGACTTCTTCAGGATCTTCTTTAGAGGCTTCTTTAAACACTTCTCAACTGGATGGTACTCAAGCTCCGCAAATTGATGCAAACACCAATATTCAAAACAACGGGCAGAATGACTCACAGGCGGACATTCAGGACAACTCACAAGCTACTCTCCCTTCACAGTCTAACGATCAAGCCGATATTCAGACTGATACGCAAAAAGAACAAGATCAATTTCTTGATCGACTTAATGAAGAATTAAAAATTTCAAAAGCTGAGTATTATTCAATCACCCGCTCTATCCGCGAAACTAGAAACCGTCTCGACGCGATGAAAGATGATATGTCTGAACTTCAAAAACAAGTGAAATATTTTGATGATCAAATCACCGAAATAAGCGAAAAATTATTCACAGTTGTGAGACAAGTCGTCCGTACCGAAAACGAAATTATGCGAATTTACGATGACATTGAACTCAAAAATACGGCTATGGAATACCAGAAACAACTCCTCAAAGAATATATTCAAAATCTTTATATTTATGGCGACACATACTTGGATGTCGACCAAAACGGCAATATAGATGCGTTCAAAATTTTACTTTCCGAAGGCGACACTTCAGACGTTTTGAAAGAAATAAAATATCTCGGAATACTTGAGGAAACCGGGACAAGACTTGTTGAAACATTGGCCACATTAAACAAAGAACTTGATGAAAAACGCGTAGAACTCGAAACTAAAAAAGATTATTTAGATAACCTACGCAGAGAATTGGCCGATCAAAAACAAACTCTAAATTCTGAAAAAGCCGCGAAGGAAAATATGCTCGTTCTCACGAAAAATCAGGATCAAATTTATCGTGGACTTTTAGCTGAATCGATCAAACAACAGCAAGAATCACTCGCTGAAGTGCAGACCTATCAAGCAACTCTTGAGTTTATTAAGGGGAAAATGGAAGAAGAAGGAACAAGTTTTGATATCAATAAATACAAAGATGTTTTAGGTAAAAAATTCATAAGCGTTTATGACTTCCAAAGAATGCCTGTGAGCGCGGATGGCTTCATATGGCCAGTAATGCCAAACCGAGGAATCTCTGCATACTTCCACGATGATTCGTATAGAGGATATTTCGGAGTACAGCATAGCGCTGTTGATATTCGTACACCTCAAGGAACTCCTGTGATGGCTGCTGCCGACGGAGTCGTTTATAAAGCGAAAGATAATGGCTACGGATACAGCTATATTATGCTTGTCCATCACAACGGACTTATGACTACATATGGTCACATCAGCAATATTATGGTTGAAGAAGGACAGCTCGTGAAGGCTGGTCAAGCAATTGGACTGTCTGGTGGAATGCCTGGAACTAAGGGCGCAGGATATATGACAACCGGACCTCATTTACATTTTGAAGTTTTGAAAAATGGTGCTTACACAGATCCTCTTCGCTACTTACCATTACAGATTTTGAGTAAGGAAAATGTTGAAGAATTACCAGCTGAATACAAAGATGATTGGGAAAGAGCTGTGATTGGAAGCATTGGGATTTAATTAGTGAAATTTAATTAAAGGTTGGAGTTTGAGACGTGCGGTCGTATAATTTTTGCGTGAATAAAATTATAAAAGAATCTTTCGAACGAAAATCTAAACGAGCGATCGCTATCGCTGAAGCACTTTTAAAAATGTATCCGCGAAGAAAGACCGTTTTGACTTTTTCTAACCCTTGGGAATGTTTGGTCGCTGTGCAATTATCGGCTCAGTGTACTGATAAAAGAGTGAATATAGTAACGCCTGCGCTTTTTGCCAAATATCCGCGTGTCGAAGATTATGCTGTTGCTGGATCGACTGCGAGTGGAGTGAAAGAGTTCGAAAAAATGATTCACTCAACCGGTTTTTATCATAATAAGGCAAAAAATATTTTGGGCGCCGCGAAGAAAGTTGTAGAAAATTTTGGTGGAATGATGCCTAAAACTATGGAAGAACTTTTGACTTTACCTGGCGTTGCTCGTAAGAGTGCGAATGTGATTTTGTTTAATGCTTTTGGGCTTGTGGCAGGCGTGGCGGTCGACACTCATGTTATGAGAATTACAAATTTACTTGGCTTGATTTCCAAAGATAGCGTTAACAATCCTGTGAAAATTGAAAAAGAGTTAATGGAGTTATTACCTCAAAAATACTGGGCTCTTTTTTCTCTTTTAATTACTGAGCACGGACGTGAGATTTGCATTGCAAGAAGGCCAAAATGCAAAGACTGCAAATTGAATAAAATGTGTCCGAGTGCAAAGGTCTAGAGATCAATGACTTCAGGGTCTGCCTCTTCAAGCTCAGCACGTCGGAATGATGGACGTATAAGTCCAACTGGACGCAATGGAGGGAAAGTTGACACATCATCGTTAGCTTCAAGTTCTTCGTTGATTATTTCTTCAGGTGATAACCCATATACCACATCTGCTATTACATCTCTATCTTCTCTTATAAGATCTTCTATTCTATTTGTATCTGCTTCTGCTTGCTCCAAGGCCGCTATACTTGAACCAATTTCCCTAAGAGATAACGCAGTACGTCTGTAGTTTGCACCCTTTTTATTTAAAACGGATATTGGTGTTTCTGGAGTTACTGTTCCGGTTTCTGAATTTTGTATAGTTTGTACTTGAATAGGCATTTGGAAATTTTTAAAGAATCTAGACTCTGTTTTATACCAAAAAAGACAGACGAGTCAAGATTCCTAACCAGTCCTCTCTATTTATAGGTTGAAAAACACTATAAATTCTGTTCAGATTTACTTATTTACTCAATAAATCTAAGGATAAATCCTCGTAATAGTTCTTGGGAATGGGATCGTTTCGCGGATGTGATGGATTCCACAGATCCAGCCGGTCAGGCGTTCCAAGCCAATACCAAATCCTGAATGTGGGACCGAACCGTATTTGCGAAGATCGAGATACCATTTAAACGCTTCTTCAGGGAGTTTGTGTTCCTTGATTCTCGCGAGTAACACTTCGTAATCATCCTCACGCTGAGAGCCTCCAATTATTTCTCCATGACCTTCAGGCGCGAGCATATCTGCACAAAGCGCGACTTTGGGATTAGCTGGATCTCGTTTCATATAAAAAGCCTTCGTTTCCGCAGGATATTTTTCCACAAAAATCGGTTTGTCGTATTTTTGCGTTAGCATCGTTTCGTCGTCGCCACCTAGATCGTCGTCTTCTTTGATATCCGACCCTAGCGCGCGAAGTTCTTTCACTGCTTCTGCGTGTGTTTTGTGAATAAAAGGAGCTTTAATTTTTTTCAATGGTTCGATGTCGCGTTCAAGTGTTGCGAGTTCCGCCAAATTGTCGGTGAGAACTTTTTGCACCACAAATTCGATCAATCCCTCTTGAATGCGCATATTTTCCTCGTGTTCGACGAATGCAGCTTCCGCGTCCATCATCCAGAATTCTGTTAAATGACGGCGTGTTTTTGATTTTTCTGCGCGGAATACCGGGCCAAAATCGAAACATCGACCGACTGAAAAAATGGCTGCCTCTAAATATAATTGGCCGGACTGGCTCAAGTACGCAAATCCCTCATCAAAGTATTTCAATTCAAAAAGTTCGGTCGTTCCTTCGCACGCTGACGGAGTTAGGATTGGTGAATCAATTTTGATAAATCCCTCGCGATTTAAATATTCGTAGATGCCATTTATAATTGTATTTCTGATGACTTGGATCGCACGTTGCTTGCCTGAGCGGAGCCATAAATGACGATTCTCCAATAAGAAATCGGGACCGTGCTCTTTTTTTGCGATCGGATAATCTTCGGTTGGAATTTGGATTGCTTCTATTTCTTTAACTTGCAATTCGTAAGTATCCGCTAGCTTTGGGTGCTTTGTTATAGTCCCTGTGACACGAACTGAACTTTCCATTGTTAATTTATCAGCCAATTCAAAAACTTCAGGCTTGACCGCACCTTGAAACACTATTCCCTGCACTATTCCGCTACCGTCACGAAGCTGTAGAAAATGCAATTTCCCGCTTGAGCGCTTGTTAAACATCCATCCTTGAATAGTAACATCTTGGTCAATGTGATCACGAAGATCTTTTATAAAAACTGTTTCAGCCATATTTAAATTGTTAATTTTTGAGCTTTCAGGCGATATTCTACCTCAAGTCAATTTGACTTCAAAGCTCTCAATTGATAGATTTGTTGCGTTCTTTACTGAATGTGCATCATTTTTGCATTACTGGGGCGTCGCCAAGTGGTAAGGCAGCGGCCTTTGAAGCCGCTATTCGGGGGTTCGAACCCCTCCGCCCCAGCCAAATAATTTTTTAAAGCTTTTATTGAACAAATTGGCTCATTGGTGGTATAATCCCATCGTTTTTTCTAACCCCTCATTTATGAAAAAAAATCTCGCAGTATTAATGATGGTTGTATCCATCGTGGCAGTTATTACCGGATGCGGAAAGGCTGTTAATCCATTGGAAGCTGCTATGAAAGAGGCAGATTCTGGCGCTGGGGATATGGAAAGTTATGCTGACATTGTAGAAGCTCAACAAAAAGTTCAAGAAATATATGATGAAAATGATCCTGAAGCTGGAGTAAAAATGCTTGAAATATATGCTGAACTTGGGGCGAAAGAGGAACTTCGAGAATTTGAAAATGCAGAGGCTATTGATGCTCCGAGTAATTTCCCATCAGAGTTGATATACAAAAAAGGGAAAATTACATCAGCTTCCGAAAGTGGCGATGAAACTTATATAAATAAAGACATCACGATCCAAACGACTGAAGACTTCAAAACGGTTAAAGACTTTTATAAAAATTTATTTTCACAAGCTGGTTGGAAAATCACATCACAATCAAGTAGCGGTAGTTCCGCTTATTATGAAACGACCGATCCGTCTGGAATGACCGCAACTGTAGATATCAGTATTTACGATTACTCAAAAATAACAACTATTACCATCTACTACTCTGGAAGTGTTATGGAGTAGTTGGATCAAGTTGTTAAGATGGCTAACTGTCTTTCAAAGGACTGTTTAAGTTTCTTACAATGGGTTAAACCCTGGTTTGATTTCTATCCTGTTTTTTTGTAAGATACTTCCGCTAACCCTAAATTCTTATGGACGCACGAAATTACTTAGAAATTTTATTTGCAGGAATAATCGTCGGATTTCTTGTTGTTGATCTTGGATATTTCAATAGAAGACCTCATCGAGTCGGTTTCAAATCGGCTTTGTTACAGTCAATCTTTTGGATAGGTATTTCTTTGATTTATGCCGCTTTAATTTTTGTTTATTTAGACAAGTCTATGGCCGCAGAATTCACGAGTGCGTATTTGACTGAAAAGATGCTCTCTATGGACAATCTTTTTGTTATTATGTTGCTTTTCAGTTTCTTTAAATTAGAGGAGAAATATCATCATAGAGTTTTGTTTTGGGGAATACTTGGAGCGGTAATTTTTAGAGGCGTTTTTATCGGAGTTGGGTCCGCTATTATTCATCAATTTTCTTGGGTTCTTTATATTTTTGGATGTATCCTTGTTTATACCGGGTTCAAGCTTTTCTCAGGAAAAAAAGAAGAACATATTAATTTCGAAAACAATCGTGTTTTCAAGCTTGCAAAAAGATTTCTGCCTTTCACTTTGAATACTCATGAGGGGCATTTTTTGGTTCGCGAAAATGGCAAAAGAAAGTTCACTCTTTTGTTTATGATTCTTTTGATTGTTGAAACTACTGATATTATTTTTGCCGTAGATTCTATCCCTGCGGCGTTTGCTATTTCTCAGGATGCATTCGTGGTATTCACTTCAAATATATTCGCCGTTATGGGCTTGAGAGCGCTGTTTTTCTTAGTTGAAAATATTTTACATAAATTCCATCATCTACAAAAAGCTCTTTCTTTCGTGCTTATTTTCATAGGTGCAAAAATGCTTGTTGTGATTTTTGGAGTACATATATCTTCTATGGTTTCGTTATTAGTTATTCTTGGAGCTCTTTTAATTGCGATTCTTCTTTCAGTATTATTCCCAAAAAAGACTCCCTCTACTCATGCCAATTCTTTGAATGTTGCGCCTGAAACAAGTGTAGTTCATGGAGAACATATGGAAAAAAATTAACTTTTTTGCTATATTTGTTTGGTGAGTTTTTACAATAAAAATTAATTATAATTTAACCTATTTCAAATGAAAGTCTGCAAAGCATTGTCGTTTGTTGCAATGTTGTTGGTAGTCGTTGGAGCCCTCAACTGGGGACTAGTTGGATTCTTTGATTTCAACTTGGTCAACTATCTACTCGGCGCATATGCACCAGCTGATATGATTGTTTATGATATCGTAGGAATCTCTGCTGTTTATACTGTTCTTTCTCTTCTGTTCTGCCACTGTGGCTGCTGTAAATGTGGAAAGGACTGCAAATGCGACGATGGTTGCTGTGATAATGGCAAAAAAGGCAAAGGCAAGAAAGGTTGCGGATGCTGCTAAATTAATGCCGTCATTGATGACACTTTGATCGTTGTTTGAATTTCAATTAAAAATCCCTACTGTAACGGTGGGGATTTTTTTGTTTAAAAACTTTTCTAATCACTCTGTGCCTACTCTACTGGTTTTATTGTTGGTCCTTTTGGTAGCGCTGGAGAAGTTTCAACTTCCAAGATTACCGGAGCTTCTT
>CAYURU010000022.1:0-3521 GCA_964447085.1 uncultured Candidatus Peribacteria bacterium
TCCATTGAAGCTCCACGAAGCAGACTTGCGATCGCAGAAATCCTTTTTATATTATTTACATTTTTTGCGGTCAAAACACCTATCTTCAGGTTTGGATGCTCGTGAAATATTTTTTGATCTATAAAGAATTTCATCCTTTCTAACGTTTATAGGTTTGGGATGTATTTTACCCTATCTAGTGGAATTTTCCAGCATTTCGCTTTAGCCTCTTGCCTTCGAGACGGATTTTTGGTATAATGACGCGATACGTTAGAAATAAAAAATCAAAATTTAAACAAAAATAAATATGAAAAAATTGTTTGCAAGTATGCTTGGACTAGCCCTTATGCTTAGTCTGACATCAACAACGCTAGCTGAAACTGACACTACTCTGCCTTCAGATGTAGAAAATGTGAAAGCGGTTGCTTGTAATCAGCAGGTTCTTCTTACTTGGGACTCTGCTACTGACGATACAAAAGTCACAGGATACAAAGTGTATTCCGGTGTAACTTCTGTTTCGAAAGGTGGAGATACTTATAGTTTTGAACCTGTTGATGTAGGAGATGCATTAAAAGCTGAAGTTTCAGGACTTGAAAATGATACTAAGTATTTCTTTGCCGTCACAGCTTATGATGCTGCCGGGAATGAAAGTGCTAATTATAGTACTGAAGTAAATTCTACTCCTCTTGCTTCTGCAGTTTGCGAAACAAAGGATGAAGAAGCTCCAAGAGTTTCTGAAGCTATTTCTATCAGCAAGATAGAAGTTGATGTTGAGTTTTCTGAAAAAGTAAAACTTCCTGAAGATAAATCTGAGCAAGCTTTCATGATCGAAGATCAAGATACACTTGAGCCTTTGGATATTGTTGAAGCAAGGGTTTTGACTGAGGAAGATGCAGAGAAAAATTTGATTGAAACAGAGAAAGTTGGAAAGATCGTAAGACTTACAACTGTTGAACAAAAGAAAGGATCTAATTATGTATTAACTGCTACTATTGATGTAGCTGATATGGCCGGGAATCCTATCGTTAGTGGAACATCTGATACCGCAAAGTTTGTTGGTACAGATACAGAGCCAAAAACAGATATGGTTGGACCAGAAGTAACTGGAGTGGAAAGCATTGATGCAACTCATTTATTGGTCACATTCAATGAACCTGTTGTTCTTGGATTAACACCAGCTGATAACTTCAAAGTTTCTTTTGAAGGAAGTACTGACTTATTAGCAGTAACTGAGGTAATACTTGGTAAAGATGCTATAACAGGACTAGAAAACGCTTCTGTAATGCTTACAGTTGCTGAAATGGACTCTGCAAAAGAATACACAGTCACTGTTGTTGGAGTCACAGACGAAGCTGGAAATGATGTAGATGCCACAAAAAATTCATCTATGGTTGTTGCGGCGGTTGAAACTCCGGAAGTTGTGGCAGACACAACTCCTCCTGCTGATGCTACAAACTTCACTGCTACACAAAAAATGACTGAAGATAAATTATTGTCAGTTATCTTATCTTGGTTAGTTCCAAGCGATACTGATCTCGATAAACAAATACTATATGTCAGTACCGATAATGGAGTTACATATAAAAATATTTCGACTCTCGGAACTGATTGGACTGAGGTAGAAATACAAGATAAGGATATACAAGACGGATTGAAGGTAGATAGCGAATATTGGTTTAAATTAACTGAAAAAGATACTTCTGGTAATGAAAGTACCGGTGTAGTTGCGAAAGTAAAACTTGCGGAAACTGGACCAGCACTTATTGGATTACTTTTTGTTTCTGCAGGACTTGGAAGAATTATTACAAGAAAAAAATAATAGACTCTTAGTACAATTAAATTTCTAACGAAAAGACTCCCAACTAAAACGGGAGTCTTTTTTTAAGAAAAAATTTAGAAAAATTTTGTGTTTTTGAAAGTTTTATTTAAGGAGTGAGTATTATTATGTTTTGTACTTATGATCTCTTTATTTATCTTATGATTGCTTTTAAAAAATATTTAATAATTGCATTGGCACTTTCTTATGCCGGACTTTTTTGGCTTTGGAATGAGCTCCCGGATGGGAAAATCCATTTGGCATTTTTGGATGTTGGACAAGGAGATGCAACTCTTATGACGACTGCATACGGACATAATATATTGATAGACGGAGGGCCTATGTCCAATGTTCTTACAGAATTAAAAGGCAGAATTCCTTTCTTTATGAAAGAGATTGATTTGATGGTTTTGACGCATCCACATAGCGATCATTTGGACGGGCTTATTGGGGTATTGAAAAGATATGAAGTGAAAAATGTTTTGATCACCGGAGTTGAATATAATAATTCTTACTACAAAGAATTTTTGAAAGACATTTCTGCTAGAGCAGATACCAATGTTTATTTCGCTCAGGCAGATAAAGATTTTGTTATTGGAGGATTGTATTTTGATACTATTTATCCGATTTCAAGTTTAGTTGGACAAAGTTTGAAAAATGTAAATAACAGCTCTATCGGCTTTCTTGTGAGCTTTGTTGGAAATGATGGAATTGAGCGAAAAATTTTATTAAATGGAGACAATGAAGCGGAAGTTGAAAAAGAAATCTTGGCCGAATATGGAAATAAAGTTGAATCTATAGATGTTTTCAAGGCATCACACCACGGATCAAAAACGGCTAACAATATTGATTTCTTGAGAAAATTCCGCCCTGTAATTGTTGTCATTCCGTGCGGTGAAGGAAATAAATTTGGGCATCCTCATGCCGAGTCTATTTATAATTTTCAACAAATCGGCTCGGAGATTTTGAGAACGGACCTTTCCGGAACCTTAGAGTTTGTTTGGTGAAATATCAGCGTATTATTTCTTTAATCAACTCTTTGTATGTCTGCACCCAGAGTGCGAAGCTTTTCTTCAAGTTTTTCGTAACCTCTATCAATGTAGTTGATGTTGCCGATTTCTGTCTCTCCTTTGGCAACAAGTGCGGCAATAATCATCGCCGCTCCAGCTCTAATATCATAACTCGAAATTGGCATTCCTTTTAATTGTTCCGGTCCGATTATTATCGCTTGGTGTGGATTTAAAATTTCAACTTTTGCCCCCATATGTTCTAGTTCGGCGAGATAATTTAATCGACCTTCAAATAATGTTTCGAATACTTTTGAGACGCCTTTTGCTTGAGTAAGAAGTACTGCAAACGGAGCTTGTAAGTCTGTAGGAAAGCTAGGATAAACCGCTGTACGAAGCATCTTTGTAGATTTCAGTTCTTTGTATCCAAGTATTTGTGCTTCGTTGTGTTTTAATAAAAATTTTATTCCTATCTCTTCAAATTTTTGCCAAAACGAATCTAATTGATCGGTCTCAAATCCTTTGATAACAACGTTGCCGTTCGTGATTGCAGCTGCTATTGCAAATGTCCCTGCTTCCAAATAATCTCCTGTGATTTTGTGCGTGGTACCGCGGAGATTTTTCACTCCTTCTATTTTTAGTGTACTTGTTCCTATTCCTGTAATTCTCGCTCCCATTTTATTTAACATTCTGCATAAATCTTGAACGTGTGGTTCAGA